>CBIMFG010000717.1:0-3695 GCA_966243125.1 uncultured Niastella sp. | reverse complement strand
GAGATCGGCATCACTGGTTACCCCACGATATAGCGAAATGGGGTTGGATTCAAATCAGATCTCTTTTGAGCAGACAGACGGCAATTACCAATGGAAAAAGTTAAAGCCGGCAATTGATACTGCTAATTTCAAACCACTGGTAGTTGATTCCAATGGGAATGCTTACAGAATGAATGGGTGGCCGGGAGGTTCCGCCTCAGCTGGCCCGCGGTTTGTACAAACATCTAATGTAAGAGCAACAGGCACAACGTTGGAAAGTACCCTTATATTCGGAGGCGTAGGAAGTAGAATCATTCCTGCATCGGTATGGGCTATTGGTAAAACTTTCAGGGTATCGATCCATGGAGCTTATACGATAGGACGACTTATGCAAAATAGCTTTACGCTGAGATTAAAAATTGGTAATACCATCCTTGCTACAGCAACAAGTGATTTTTCTTCCAGGGACACCGGACAATTCAGCGCCCAGATAATGATAACCTGCCGCACAACAGGATCAACAGGCACAGTATATGCCTTCGGAAACTTTATAAAAAACAGAAGTGTGCTTCCCTGGAACAGTATAGATCCTTCCACAGGGATTCCCAATGCGTCTACATTCGATATGACCAAAAACCAATTTCTGGATGTTACGGCCCAATTATCTGATGCAAGCGAAGGAACCGCCATTACAGCTTATATACTTACAATAGAAGATTTATAATAAGTTCCTTTTCTTAGTCAGTTGGTTTTGGTTTGAACCCCTTCCTTCGGGAAGGGTTTTTTATTGCCAAAATGGCAAATTTATACGTTTCGTTTTCCATTTTTAACCGTGTGGAATTGCCCTTCTTAGATCTTGTTCTATAAGAACAGTGCGGCCATTCTCCCCACATCGCCTAACCTGTTGACTTACAACGCACAACTCTTTATCAATCCACTCGTTAACGTGATCTTTTTGGTTTCGCTTTCTTCATCTATCTCTACAAACTTTTCAAACCGGGCGCTGCGTTCAACAGTATAATCCTGCAAATGATAATAATTGTTGGTTTGCATTACTGGCCCATTTTGATAGCTGTTGGATCCATCATATACTTTGGCTGTCTTTAACTGATTGAAGTTATGGATCACCTGAATAAAGTATTTACCGGGTTTTAATCCTTCAAACACAAAACGGCCATCAGCATCGGCTACCACTTCTATTTTGTATTTATAAGCTTCATCCGACATATACACCCAGGTTGTTTTACTTTCTTTCTTTTCACGCAAATCGTACCACTCCTGCAGGTAGGGTGTAACCGGCATCAATATCACTTTGGCGCCTGATGCATCAAACCGCAAGCCATCGTACTTTGAACACGCACGACCTTTAATAGTAGCAAGTCCTCTGCTCCGTGCAGTCTTGGCTACAGCGGGGTCAAACGTACCGCCGGGGTACAGGATCTTTTTTCCTGATGTACCGCTGGCTGTAATGGTTCCACCCAGGTCGCTGTATTTTTTCCTATCAAGGTTCGCTTCTTTTGTTTTACCTAGCGCATCATATACTGCCGCCCGGTTATTATAAGCGTCGATGTTATTGGGATTGTATTCAATAGCTTTTGTATAACAAGTGATGGCATCATTAAACTGTTGCTTGTTATGATGTATAAAACCCATGTACAAAAAACCATAGGATGAGCGGGGATCCAGCTCCACTGATTTCTTAAAATCTGCCAGGGCCTTATCATCTTCTTTGGTACTGTAATAATCCTCACCGCGGGCCTGGTAAGCATAACTGTATTTAGGGTTCAGTTCTATGGCTTTGTTATGATCTTTAAACGCCAGGTCCATTTGGTTTTTGGTGCGGTAAGCATTACCTCTCGATGCATAATAACTGGCCTTTGTGGGGTTCAGCTCTATGGCCTTGTTGTAATCAGCCATTGCCAGGTCATATTTCTTTTGATCATAGTAAATATTACCCCGGTTGCCGTATACATCTGCATCTTTGGGTGTAAGCTCTAACACTTTACCATAATCGGCTATGGCCAGGTCATACTTCTTTTGGATCCGGTATACTACTGCACGGTTAAAATAGGCGTCACCGGGCAGGGGATCGTATTTGATGTCTTTCGTATATTCAGCGATCGCCTGATCGTACTGTTGCTGATTGTGGTAAATAATTCCACGCAGATAATACGGATAACCATATTGCGAATTGATGTCAACGGCTTTTGATAAATCTGCCATGGCGAGGTCGTTTTGGTTCTTGTCCATATACAAACTGGCCCGCTTCGCATAGGCACGCACATAGCGTGGATTCATTTCAATGGCCTTGGTGAAATCGGCCAGGGCATCGTCGGGTTTTGAAAGCGTATTCTCCATGGAGGCACGCATGAAATATTCCAACCCCGATTTGGGTGCGCGCAACAAGCCGATTGCTTTTTCAGCCTGTTTCTTTGCCTGTGGCAGATTGTTCTGCGCCTTGTAACATTCAGCCAACTCTGCCTGTAGCAGCGCATTATTAGGACTGATCTTTATGGCCTTCTCCACATCTGCCTGCGCAGCGGTGGAATTGCTTTCATATAAAAGTCCGCCCGCGTGTACCAGGTAAGCCAATGCATTGTTTTTATCGGCGGCAATTACGTCAGCGGCGGTATTTTTCGCCTGCTTAAAATTGCCTTCCATCCATTGCGTTAAAGCTGTTTCAGCTGTTTGACCATACGTAGAAGATACAGCGCTGCCTGCAACAAGCAGCATTCCTAAAATTGGGGAAAATCTTTTCATGGGTTTGAAATGGAAAGCAAAATAAGTAATGAAATCTCTGATTTCCAGCACAATCACATTAATTAACTAACATTACCTAATTACCGGGATAAATATCTCTATTTTCTAATGAGTTTTTAATTTCCGTCAACGAACAAGGGCCTCCCGATGTACCGGAACAGCCCTGTTGTATAGCCATGAAACCTATCTCCTAATTCAAATTGATCGTTACGTTTATATTTCCCCGGGTGGCTTTTGAGTACGGACAGGTGGCATGTGCCGCTTCTATTAATTGTTGCGCTATTGCGGGTTCCAAACCAGGCAGGCTTACGTTCAACCTTGCCTGTAACAGAAAACCACCGCTGGCCGTACCGAGGTCCACTTCCGCATCAACCGCGGTATCAGCAGGTAATTGAATCCGCATTTTATTGGCCGCAATCCCCATGGCGCCAATGAAACAGGCCGACCATCCGGCGGCAAACAATTGTTCGGGGTTTGTACCATCACCCTTGCCAGGCGTTGTTAATTTAACACTCAAATTACCATCGCTGCTTTTAGCAGCGCCATCCCGGCCGCCGGTTGTATGAGTTTTACCGGTATACAATACTTTTTCTATTGGTGTTGCTGTTAATTCTAAAGTCTCCATTGTTATAGTTTTTTAATTGTTATTATGTATACTGGCGGCAGCAGTTATACTGCCATTGTTTTTATTCTGAACAAAACCTATCAGTTCCCAGCCTTCCTGCCGAAGGGTTTCGGGTAAATTGATGGTAGTGCTTTTGCTGGTGATGTCTACAGGAATCAGTTCGCGCACAATTTGCACATGCGATAAATGACGGCCTTCGTTCTCGCCGGCCTTTACATTCGAACTCGCTTTTTTCTGCACCAGTGCCAGGTACAAGGCTTTATTTTTGGTAGAACCTGTTACCTCGTAAGTCACCTGCACTTTGCCACTGTCTGCTTTACTCTTTAAAGTG
>CBIMFG010000716.1:0-3695 GCA_966243125.1 uncultured Niastella sp. | reverse complement strand
AGTTCCTCACTTACACCAGCAGGACGCACCACATATATTTTTACGGTGAGCCCATCCTGGGTAATTGTTTTTTCCGTTACGTCAATGCCCTACAAATCAACCTTCACCGATTTTTGAGCACCTACCAGCACCTGGCGGGCTTCTTCCGGCGTCATTGTTTCCATAGGCTTTCCATCACCACTGTTCAATTCTTTTAAAAAAGCTTTTGTTTGAACCTCAATAGAAGGATCGGTAGCATAGCTTACAACTTCAGCTGTAATTGACATGTTGTTTGGTTTTGAATGTTAACAATAATGAATGCTAGAAACGCTGTGCTCAGTAACGGTGTCTATGGCTACTTATCAGGAGGGTATCGGGAAAAAGAACGGTATACAAGGTAGGCATTTCAGCATTGACGAAATGCAACCCTTACTATTAAATTTTGATGACTTAAATCAAAAAGTGCTAATTATTATATAGCTGGGTTTGAGGAATCAGCTCCTGCGGTTGCGAAGGGCTTTGCCAGAAGAGGTACAGGGCAGAACGATCGTCCTGGTTAAAGTATTCCAGTTTGATGGTGTATTTTTTTCCGGCCTCCAGTTTTACTTCAGGCGAAGTATGCGTGGTGGTGTATAGATCATGCCAGCGATCGATAAGCAGTTTATCATTCACCCATAACCGAACACCGCCGGCCACTTCAGTAGCAAAGGTATACGCTTCAGTAAATTGTGGTTGAATGTAACCCGTAAAACGGATGCTGTATTGGGTGTCCTTTATTTTATAATGAACGCCTGTAGCCAACCCGGGCAGCGGGATCCGCCATTCAGGAAAACTGATCAGAGGATCGATACGATCTTCCACAGCGGTGTCGTATTCATTGCCATTATAATATTCACCCTTCAACCCCATGCCAGCGCCCCACACCAGCGGAGCAAAAGCAGGAATCTCTTTTCGGCCGGTTTTTGTTATCATATACGGTTGTCCTTTTATGGGTTGAACGCGAATTACTTCCTCTTTACCGGCGTCTGAAGAAAAATATATACCACCGCGAAGATCACATTGTACAATATCGAGCGATTTAGGTGCATTGGTGCTGGCGTTTTCAATAGCGCCCTTTGTGCCGCCTTTTATGCTACAGTTGCGCATCAGTATTGGACGCGAACCTTTGGCCGGCCCTTCCACCATTCTAAACGGATAAGGAATTTGACCACCGCCATCGAGCGTCAGGTTCTCAATGCGTACCCCATTAGCGCCGCTGGCTGCATGGTCTTCAAATACGCTGTTGTAAATATAACCGCCATTGTAGGTATAGTTGTTTACATAAGCGCCATGCATCACACCTATATTGCAATTATAAATTATAGTTTGTTCCAACACATGGTTCTTGCCATTGTTCTGCCAGCTGCGAATGCCGCAATCAGAATTATGCACCACGTTGCCTTTAAAGATCCAGGCCGACTCAATGGGCATTTCTTCCCAATCGTACGCAGCATTCACTGCTTCATATCCCTGCTGTCCCGTTACTACATTGCTGTCGCAGCGGTTATCATCGCCCATGCTCAGTACAAACGCATGGGTGCCAAAAGTAGGCGCACCTTTGGTATCGAGCGAGATAGAGCCGGGCACGAATTTGGGCGATACCACCAGGTTATGCGCCCATACGGTGCGGTGAGTAGCATCGGGCAGGTCCCACCAAAAAGGAGCTTCCATACAATTAAAGGCAATGTTGTGCGTCATGGTTATGCCGTTGCTTACATGCGGAACGTAGGCATGATTATCTACATCCCGCATCACACACCCATCCACAACCGATCCCTCGCTACCATCATCACAATGGTGAAAGTGGATCCCATACCGGCCCTGGATATTTTCTTTAACGTATGAGCCGCCTTCGTCTTTACGCGGACCTAAATACCTGAAGGCCACCTGTTGAACTGATTGCGCCACTGTTGAACGAATAAAAATATGCGACTTACCTGTAGCGGTACCCTCAATGCGTACATTGCGGGTAAGGTTACCCACTTCGGCAGTCCACAAATTATTTATAATAGGATGTGCCGTGGTTGCCGTATTTAAAAATATGGTATTGCCCTTTATGCCGGTGATCGTACGCACATCTGCATTACGCGTATTCGCCGCTGTTGGGGTAATAATAATTTCATCGCCTACCTGCCAGCCACTGGCGTTTTTTACGGTGATGCTGGTAGCGCCGGCAGAAATAGAAGACGTAGCGTTTGTAAAGGCCGTTTTTGTTTGCCCCTGTAATTGCAACTGCCCCGACCCCATCACCCACAAGCCAATATCGCTATTGACCATATCCATACCACCGCCTATGAATTTATCTTCATCGATACCCGTAAAGCGAAGCGTTTGTATAATGGAAGCTTTGGCCGGCTGCATTTGCCATTGCCCGGTAACCAAAATGTTTTTGGAAGAATGAATAGAAACGGAACGCGCGGGATCAACAATCAGTTTACCTGCAACATGCATACCTGCAACAGTTATATCTTTATCGGCAATCACCGTATTACCCGCAGCAATCACCGGTGCATCGTTTGATGTGGGTACACGTCCACCCCAGGTAACAGGATCAAACCAATTACCACTGCGCACACTGGTTATGGAACCGGTAAATTTATTTCCACCCGGCGCACAGGAAATAGCTTGTTTGCGAGGCCGATCGAAACTGAGGGCCATTAATATTAGCGAGAGTGCTATCTGTATTTGAAGTTGCATGGGGGTGTATATCAAAGTTACCATATTCTACGAAAGCGGCAAGCCTCAGGTTCCAGGTTCCAGGTTTCCTCCCTGCAACCTGAAACTTGAAACCGCCTTTTCTGTAACCTCAGCCCTCAATTGTTCAGCTTCACCTCTTTTTAGCCAAATCACCCTATGCCCCGCCCCCATCTTTGGTAAAAAAAGTATGCAGAAACAAATTATCGTGTACAGCTTAGTGACGCTTTTGACGCTCGGGTTTGCTCATTGTAAAAAAACAGACAATCCGCCAGTTACGAATTTCCATTTTTATGATTCCATGCAGTTGGATGGATATGTGCGCTCTTATTTATTGAACCTGCCCCCCAATTATAACGACACCAGTAATTTTCCGTTGGTGATTGCCTTGCATGGGTTAGCAGGCAGCGCCAGTCAAATGGAGCAGGATTATGGACTTACTGCCAAATCGAACAGCGCAGGTTTTATTTTAGTGTATCCGGAAGGCGTACGCAGCGATGGCAGACTCGGCATTCGAACCTGGAATGCAGGCAACTGTTGTGATTTTGCCATGGAGCACAATGTGGATGATGTGCATTTTATCAGTCAGTTAATACAAAAGCTAACCAGCACTTATAAGATCAATCCTAAAAGGATTTATATTACCGGTATGAGTAATGGCGCCATGATGACGTACCGGCTGGCTTGTGAACTATCTACCCAGCTGGCAGCCATTGCCCCGGTAAGCGGTACCTTGTTAACCAAACAGCCCTGTACACCGGCAAGAGCAGTGCCTGTATTGCATATTCATTCAGCGGTTGATACCAAAGTTCCTTATGCAGGTGGTTATGGATTGGCCAATTATTATTTTCCGCCTGTTGATTCCACCTTGCGCGTATGGGCAGGCATAAATGGATGCAACGCAACTCCACAACTTATTACCGAAGGCACATTATATACGCAAACCCAGTATATGAATTGCAGCCCCAATACAACGGTTCAAT
>CBIMFG010000715.1:0-3695 GCA_966243125.1 uncultured Niastella sp. | reverse complement strand
CAAACCAAATAAACCTAAACAGTCGATCAGAATAGCCAGACTGGTAAATACAATCGATATTTTTCCCGTGCGTTGGTCTGCCCGGTACAGGTTATCAAAATCTTCGTCCATAAAGGAATAGTCAAACTCCTGGTTGTTCGAAAAGGTCTTCCATTTTTTTTCGATCTGGCTTAGTAGTGCGGGTAAATTATCATTGCTTATTTTAACAGCCAGCACATCGGGGCGGTCGCCTTGTTTTTTTCGTTCGAAGGCAGTGGTCATGGTTAATACAACCGAAGAAACATTATCCCTGAGCGAATTAAAATTAAAGTCTTTTACAACTCCTATAATATGGTATTGCTTTTGGTTGTTGAAAGAAATGGTTTTATCAATAACATCGCCGGAGAAACCCATGGCGCGGGCGGCTGTTTGATTAATGATGATGGCCGATGAATCGGACGGGTTGAAATCCCGTCCTTTGTCTAGACTCATACTCATGGTACGCAGGTAATCTTCGTCAACTGGCCAAAACTCCGTTTGATGGGTATTGTTATTGGCAGCAACGTAATTAGCCCAGCGTCTATAGCCGGTAGGCACAAAAGAGCTTAAGGTAGCGCTTGCTACCCCAGGCAAATGAAGTACCTCCTGTTTAAATGTTGTTCCCTGTTTATTTAAGGTGTTTATGTGCTTTACCAACAGCACCTGGTGGCGGTTAAAGCCAAGGGGCTTGTGTTGCATATAGCTGAGCTGATTGTATACGATCAACGTTCCAATGATGAGAAAAATAGAGATCGAGAACTGGAACACCACCAGTAAATTCCGCAACCGGTTCCCTTTAAAACCAGCAGCAGTTTGGCCTTTCAACACTTTTATGGGGTTGAACGCAGAAAGAAAGAAGGCAGGGTACGATCCGGCCAATAACCCCACTATGCCGGTGATGGCTATTATAGCAGGCAAAAGCCACATAAAAGTACTGCCGGTAATGGTCAGGTTTTTACCAGCTATTTGATTGAACCAGGGCAGCAATGTCCAGGCCAGCAAGATCGCCGCCAACATAGCAAAGCAACTAAGCAACACCGATTCTGATATAAATTGCAGCATAAGGCCTATGCGTGGAGAACCTAAAACTTTTCTGATGCCTACCTCTTTGGCCCGGTTAACCGAATGTGCGGTTGACAGGTTCATGAAATTAATACAGGCCAACAACAGGATAAATAAAGCCACTCCTGAATAAATATAAATGTATTGGATATTTCCATTCACACCCAGTTCATTGGACAGGTTCGATTGCAGGTGAATATCATATAAGGGCGTAAGATTTAATTTAATATAGTCGCCCTGTTTTTCCATCGCTTCTATGAAATCAAGGTACTTCTTCAGGAAGGCAGGAAATTTAGCTTCCAGCTTTTTAGGATCAGCCTGTGGCTTTAATAAAATATAGGTATGAAAAGGAAAAAGAGCAGCAATGGGCATCCCTACCATCGACTGCAGACAATCGGCCTCGAAATGTGATTGCGCAGGCAGGTTCCTGATAACACCCGTGATCTTTAGATTGGTGGTGGCATTGCGGTCATTCACCCGCGTTATCATTTTACCAAGCACATGCGTTGTTCCAAAATACTTTTCTGCCATCCGCTCCGTAAGCACAATGGTGTTGGGTTCTGTAAGCGCCGTGCTGGCATCGCCTTCCAGCATGGGTAAAGTGAAAACATCAAAGATGGCCGGATCAGCAAACAAGACACTTTTTTCCAACACCAGCTCCTCCCCTTTTTTGAACCGCGCCTCCTCATCAGGAAGCAGTCGCACCGTTTTTTCTACCTCGGGAAAATTGAGCCGCAGTGCTTCAGCTACTTTAGGTGCAGCAATAGCGCTGGAAGTAATGCTGGCATTTATTTTTGTATCGGTATTTATCCGGTATATGCGGTCACCGTTATTATTGTACCGGTCGTAACTGGTTTCATCAACAACATAAAAAATGATCAACAGGCATACAGCGAGGCCAATGGTTAAGCCGGTAATATTGAGGAAAGTAAAACCTTTATTTCTTTTTAGGCTGCGGAAGGCGGTTTTAAAATAATTTCCCATCATGGCAAGCGATTAATTTTCTTTAAGATATATTTTCCTGATGTAATTATAGGCCTTTTTTTCTTCTGGCGAGCTTGATTTTGCCTGCAAAATGTATAAGGTGCAAAAGGTTTGAGTTTCCATAAACTTTAATGTAGATTACGGAATTATTACCTCAAAGCATATGAAAAAATTATTAGCATCGGCCTTGTTACTCCTTTGCCAGGGCAATTTATTAGTGGCTCAAATTGATGACAAATTAAAAGAAGACATCCGCAACACCGGGTATATCCATCGCCCGCTTCCACTTGATTACAGCAAATCGTTTGAAACGTTTGGCCTCACCAAAAAAGTTGTTACCAACGACATGGTCTGCGATATGGAAGACCTTAACAAATGGTCGCATAAGGGAATCGGTGGCATGTGGCTTACTACCGAAAGAAGCCAATCAGGTAAACACAGCCTGCGGTTGGTAGCGCCCACTACCTATCCGCAATTTCTTGATTGGGGATTGGGTTTTGGCACTTCCCTCGCCAGCTATGATGTAGGCGGTGTTAACTGGGAGAAACACAATCGTATTCATTTTTATATCTATCCAAATTGTGAAGGCGCCCGCAGCATTTACCTGAACTTATATGTAGAAAACGATGGCAAAATAAAAGTACCGGACAAGTATGAGCGGGAAGGCTATCACGAGATCAATTTAATAAACGGACAGTGGAATGAATGTTTTGTAGAAATGAGCGAACTGGCCCGCGATAAAGTAACCAAGATCTCCTTCGCCATTGAAGTGTTTGGGAAAGAACGCACCATGGGCGACTCGCTGAAATTTGACATAGATGCGGTATCGGTTCAAACCATTGAACACCCCGAAGTAGTGACCGGCTGGGCACCCGCCGAAAATCGCATCATTTACTCAACAACCGGCTATGGAGTTGAAAGTGTAAAAACAGCCATCGTGCGGGTAAACGACAATAACGGACAATTTCAACTGGTAAATAACGTCACCAATGCCGTCGTGTATGAAGGCAAGATCAATGCAACAAAAACAAACATCGGCGCTTTTGAAACAATAGACTTTAGTAGTTTCAGAAAAGAAGGACAATACTTTTTACGCATTGGCAATATTACCAGCAAACCTTTTTATATAAACCGAAACATTTGGGACAACTCTGCCTGGCGGGTGCTGAACTTTATTTTTTGTGAGCGCTGCGGATATGCTGTTCCCGGTAAACATGGCGCCTGCCACAACGATCTGCATGCCATAGTTGACAATAAGATCTTTCCTTTCAATGGTGGCTGGCACGATGCGGCGGATATGTCGCAGCAGGTATTGCAATCAGGAGAAATTGTTTATTCCCTTCTCGAAATGGCCAACAAGGCTAAAGAAAAAAACAACAAAGACCTGTTCCTGCGTTTACAGGAAGAAGCAGAATGGGGTATTGATTGTATTTTGAAAGGCCGCTTGGGCAATGGCTATCGCGCCCAAACCTGGGGCACCAATTTATGGACGGATGGTTTTATTGGCACCGGTGACGATTCAACCAAAAGAAGATTGGTTCATGTTCATAACCGTGCTTTCGAAAATTTTGTATTTGCCGGCATTGAAGCCTATGCATCTATGATGCTGAAAAACGATGGGATGCTCAAAG
>CBIMFG010000714.1:0-3696 GCA_966243125.1 uncultured Niastella sp. | reverse complement strand
ACACCTCTGTTAACTGCAGCCGTATTGAAGTGCGTGATGCTGTAGGCCGGCTTATAAAAACAGTAAATGTAAAAGGCACTTACAACCCCGTTGACATTCACCAGTTAAAAAAGGGCATGTACTTTATTACTGTAGTAACAGATAATGGTTCACAATTAGAAAAACTGTTTGTTGAGTAATAGCAGTCATCAATTGTTATGATGCACAAAGCGGATACGAAGCTATATTTCGTATCCGCTTTTTTCTTTAGTATTTTTGCTCACCAAAAAAACAAGCATTGAACAATAAGAAGTCTGCAGGCTGGTTATGGTTTTTGATAGGATTAGGATTTTCAATACTATGGCCTTCCGCTGCGGTAGCTACCAAATTCGGATTGCAGGTTGCCCAACCTTTTGTAATTTGTATTACCCGCTTTTTTATTGCCGGTTTGTTAATGCTCTTTATTTCGCATGGCATTTTACGCAAACGCCTTCCGCAAAAACAGGAATGGAAACAACTGGCCATTTATGGCTTACTCAATAATGCGCTGTACCTGGGCATTTATGTACTGGCCATGCAACACGTATCGGCCGGTTTGGGATCACTGGCTATTGCCACCAACCCCGTGCTTATTAGTCTTATGAGTACGTTGATCTTTGGTCACCGCTTACGGCTGGTTACCATCATTAGTCTGGCGCTGTGCATGTGCGGGGTAGCACTGGCCGCCTGGCCTTTGTTTAAAAACAGCTTTGCCACACCCGGAGGCATTGGTTTGTTACTGCTTTGCATGGTCATTTATTCAACCGGTGTTATTTACTTCTCCAAACAAAAATGGAATGACCTGCACATACTCACTATCAATGGCTGGCAAACCCTTATGGGTGGATTGTTTTTACTTCCGGTAGCCCTTGCCACGTATGACAAAACAAAAAATGTATGGAGTTTTAATATGATGGCCCCCATACTATGGCTGGCTATCCCGGTATCCATTATAGGCGTTCAACTTTGGTTGTACCTGCTGCGGGAGAACGCCATAAAAGCCTCCTTCTGGTTATTCCTTTGCCCGGTGTTTGGGTTTATTATTGCCAGTGTGATGGTGCAGGAACCCATTGGCCTGTTTACCGTTATAGGCATGCTGTTAACGTTGGCAGGTTTGTACCTTGTGCAGCGCTATAAATCTGGGTAACTAACAACTGTTTTTCCTTATTGCGTAAACGGTGTTTCTTTTTGCGTAAGCTCTAAATACACTTATCGGGAGAACTTTGCGCAACCCCGTAACTGGCTGGCAACCGTAGCCTATACGCTTTAAGGCGCATTTGTCGTTAAGTCAGAAACTTAACCGGTAATTTATGACCTTTGCCTTTGGGCAGCCAAGTTCTTTACATGAGTGTACACAGTTAGTTCCATCTAAGGGTTTTATTTATCCCTGGCAGACAGTACCCGGATTTTTTTGCTGTTTACCATTTTTAGTGGAACTTCTGTTTAGTAAATATTAAGCCTTCGGCTGGTTGTATATATGCCACGACAAATACAGCCAGATTAAGGCTCTGATTAGTGGAAGTTCCGATTAGTCGGAACTTCTTTTTTTATTTATATAATAGCAAGCAATGACGTTGAAACAGATTTTTGGCAAACTCCATTTATGGTTAGGGCTGGCATCAGGGCTGGTGGTGTTGATCGTTGCGGGCACAGGTATTTTGCTGGTGTTTGAAGATGAACTGGATGAATGGGCCAACAAGGATTTTTATACTGTTTCGGTGCCGCAAAATGCGCAACGCGTATCAGTCGATAGCATGTACCAGGTGGCCAAAGCCTATGATACTTCCATCAAGGTAACCCGTATGTACCTGGAGAGCAAAGCACCAGAGCAGTCTGTAATATTCTATGCCAAAAAGAAAAAAACACATAACTGGCACATTGCAGTTAATACATATACCGGTAAACTAATAAGTGCAAGGGAATTTGATAAACGCTTTTTTGGCGTGGTGCTGAACCTGCATCGTCACTTGTGTATGGATGAAGTTGGTAAAACCATTACCCACGCTTCCTGCCTCATATTTGTGCTCATGATCATTACGGGTTTAATATTGTGGTGGCCCAAACGCTGGGCTATTTTGAAACAACGCACCCGTATTGCCTGGTCATCAAAATGGAAACGGTTGAACTGGGACCTGCACGCCGTAGGTGGTTTTTATGTACACCTGGTATTACTGTCTATTTCATTAACAGGCCTTGTATTTGCTTACCCCTGGTTTAGCAACTTCGTAGACCAGTTGGCCGATGGCAAACCTGCCCCTAAAAAAGAAGCGCCTGCCAATACGGTTAAAGCGCCTATAAAAGACGGCTTCTATGAATCTTTATACGAACAGGCAAATACAAAACTGCCCTACAAAGGACGGGTTACCATACTGCTGCCTGAAAAAGAAAACCTGGCCATTCCGGTTAATAAAATGAACCGTGAAGCAGCTGTAGATAATGTGATCGACGTGCTGTATTTTGAAAAAGGCACTGGCAAGCTGCTTAAAGAAGCGCTGTTTAAAAACTCTTCTACCGGCAACAAGATACGCCGCATGAACTTACCCATTCATACCGGTAAACTATATGGCTGGCCAACACAGATCCTGGTGCTGATTGCCGCTATGGTAGCCTTCTCACTGCCAATAACAGGTTTCTTAATTTACTGGGTGGGAAGAAAAAAGCGGAAAGCAAAAACGGCTAAGAAGCCGTTACGCGCAACACCCAAACAGGAAGAAAGTGCAGTAGTTTAAAAAGTAAAGTGTAATTCAATATAGCAGCCTTCCCCGATGTGCGGGAGGGCTTTTTTATTTCAATTCATTCAACAACTCTTGTGCTTTACCATAATTGGCCGCATCGGCTGGGATCGCTTGTTCTAACAACACATCGGCATTGTTAAGCGTACCCACCCATCACAGCAGCAACTGATATTATTGGCTGGTCATGCTTTTATTGATACCATGCGCCTGGTATATTGTACGGTTTTGGCGTAAAAAACACCGCCCCGTCAAAATAGTCGTACATTCACCCAAATGACGGAAAACAGATCCCATGAAATGGTTTTATTAGAACAATGCGTTGATTTTTTAAACAACATCGTTGGAATTGAAACTACCTTCCGGAAAATTGGCAATAAAAGCTTCTTACCAGGCCTTCTGATCAATAAAGGAACTATCATCATCGACAAAGATGCGTTGGAGCATCCCGGTGATATTTTGCACGAAGCCGGTCATATTGCCGTTGTACCAGCTTTTGAGCGGCCAGGTTTATCAGAAAAAGGAATCATCAATAGAAAGAATCGGGAGGGGGAAGAGATAATGGCCATTGCCTGGTCCTATGCAGCCTGCATACATTTATCAATTGATCCTTTTTTTGTTTTTCATGAAGAAGGGTATCGTGGCGGACGTGATTACATAACAGATAGCTGCCGCGATAAAAATTATATCGGCCTTAATATGCTGGAAAATATAGGCATGACTGTTACTGAGAAAAAGGCCAGGCGTTCAAAACTCACCTCTTACCCGCACATGATCAAATGGCTGCGTGCATAACCGGCTTCTTTCCTAAAGATTTAATAAATCGAAAATGGGATTGTATCGCCGCATTCAAAGAAGGCATGCAATTGTACGGAACGTTAAATTCCTCACATTTACTTTTTACAATTTTACTCAGCGCAGGGTAATGAATATGACTGATGCGGGG
>CBIMFG010000713.1:0-3700 GCA_966243125.1 uncultured Niastella sp. | reverse complement strand
GGTCGTAACATTTAACATAATCAAATGCAGCAGCCATATTTTTATCGGCCTGTGGCTGTAATGTAAACCCACGGAATTGCTGCTTGTATGCACCCGGGAAAGTAACTGTTTGTTTTAATTGCCCGTCGTAATAAAAATTGAATACACTGTCAACCACTTCGAAATTTATAGTATGCCAGCCATTATAATCTACCTGAAACCCTGGAAGGTCAAAATAGTCTACGTTAGGTCCATCTGTTCCATTACTTTCTATGTAATTCCAAACGGAAGTAAAGTTGTTAAAACTTATGTAGTAAGTTCCTTTTCCGAAGAGCAGTTGTGTTACAAAACCATGACGCGTTTCCCAGGGAGCTATAGAATCCTTTCGTCTTATCTCCAGGTTCACATAACCGTTAATACAGGCAGAATCCTGAGCTCTTATCAAATCCATATCTACTGAGCCGGGTCTTCCGTTGACTCTTAAAGTATCGGGAAATTGCAAGATCCCGTTTCTGAAAAAGTCTTTATGTGGAAAACCTGTATTATTGATGCTCCCGCCATAATCAAATTTTATAGTATTGGTATCACACCCATAGCCATCATACTTACGGCCATAATTAAAATAATTGTTGATAAACTCAGATTTTATGTGCCCCAGGATGCTGTCTTCGGCATTATCATAAATTGGCTGGCTTTCTTTAATACCACAGGCATCCATAAAGGATAAGTACTCGGAAGTAGTTTTACTAAAACCAAGATTGGTATTCATAAACTGCTCGAATAACCGGTTCTTTGCCTGCTGCAAGCTGTCTGTTCCATCTATTTGGGGAATGAAATTGGGGAACTGATTTGAATAGCTTTTATATAAGCTATCAACCCGGTCACATTCCACACACACGTCTTTTGTGCCACATTGCAATACAGGCGGCAAATACACGGGCTTACTCAGGTTGTTACAATTAAGCTGTCCACTGCAGGCCATGCGCAGCACATCCAGATCGGACTGACTTATTTGGGTACCGGTAGTACGGAACAAATATGCAGCAAAGCTGGTGTCTTTATCAGCAGCCTGGTACTTGTTGTACAGGTCATTGATGGTAGTACATTCGCATTCATCCGGTTTTTGAAATACCGGTTTGTTATTATACACCGGTTTTTGATCGTATGGCGGCGGGCCGCTGATGAGATAAACATTGCAGTTTGAATTATAACGGCTGGCATCATAGGCTTTCAGCACTTCTTCAAAACTCTTATAGGTATTGGTACTGCCTGGTTTTACGGTGCTGGCGCCCATCACGTGATCAATATCTCCACCCTCTTTACACACCTGTACCAGTTGCGGAATAATAACCGCCAAATCAGTACTATCATAACAACCACCCAGTTCAGACATCCATTGCGTGGCATACGCCTCACAATTTTGACTGATATACAGGTTTAAACTATCCTGGCCATTTTGTACAGTGGCCGCCATACCGGGAAGGGAAACCAGTATTGGATCAAAAAAATTAAGGTGGTGATTAAGGGCTACCCTGGCTAAATCAAAAGACACGGTGGCATCTCTCAGGATCACAGCCATAACATCCTTTTTCTTCTGTAGATACATTTCCCGGAAATATTTCCAGGTCATATCCAGATCGCCGCTGCAGTCTGCATTCAGGTTAAAGGCATTGTTGATTGGGCTGTACTGCAACACACAGCTTGCATCCGCCCCGTTACAACGGGTCATAATAGTTGCCAGCGACCACATGGAAATAGCACCGCCGTTGGGATCGGCGCCCATGTTCAGCAGGCTGGTCTGCATCATATTCTTATAACCGATATCTACACTTCCCTGATCTACATACGTTGTAAACAACGGATCGGCATTGGCTGCATCATCATTAAATATAGAGCCTGTTGGGTGTGTCGTAAAATTGCCGGGGTTCAAATATCCTTTGCTCACTGCTTCCTGATAGGTTTCTACACTGCCAAAGGTTTTATCCCAGGCATTGCTGGCGGCCAAACTGGTGTACTTCACATACTTCTCATATTCCGGGTGCAAATGTAACAGCGTTTCACCCCAGGAATCCTGATAAGCAGCACTAAAGTCTTCCTTAGTCAGGCTTTTGGGGCTGGGGTTGTTTTCCTCCACGCCATTTTCATTGTAATAAGGAATAGTAACAGTATTCCAGTTGTAATGTGAGGCGTCAGGAGTTGACCAGAATACGGAATACATATCGAGACTATCCGGATTGGCATATTGCCCGTATGGCGGTGTTACATCGGCCAGCATTTGCTGTTTAATGGTTTCCTCTGGGGTCGTTTCTTCCACCTGCGCACATGACAGCTTACTTAAGATCAGGGTTTGCTGTTCCTGGATAGTTTGTTCCAGTGTACGGCAGGTATTGCGCTTCAGGAAAACATCATTCAGGTAAAAATCCATGGCCTTTTTGTTCACCGTAAGTGTTTTGGTGACCATGTAACTACCCTCATGCAGGTACATCGTTGTATCTACCGCAGGAAAATTGGTAATGGTGTTACAAACAGTATCCAGTTTATAATTCGTTCGGTTTATCACAATCGGTTCCTGGCCTGCCTTTGAGCTATCGCCACAATCTTCTGTGATCGTGATCTTCAGATCATAGATACAATCATAGCAAATATCTTTGGTATCGCAGGTTTTTATACTGATACTATCCGGCAACAGGGAATACACAAAACGATGATAGCCCCCTTTTGTTACGGCAAGCCCCTTGCTGCTTTCGATGTTCGTACCTTTTATTACGTTAGAATTGCTGTCGAGCAGTTTTTTAACGATCAGGTTCGATTTATTCGATTCCAGCGTATCCACCAACACGGGTGGTTTACCGGCCAATGCAGTGGCAATGGTACGGCCATGCATATCTACATAGCTGATGCTTACCTGCCCGTTGGCATCGCGCACCGTGTTTTTAAAATAATGGCTGTTATTGCCCACTTCTGTACCAAACAACGCATCCAGCTCTTCCTGGTCGGCTGCACCATAGGTATAATTGGTGGTATGTTTGCTACCAATACGGAATGTTTCACCTACACCGCCCTGCGTGCTGATGCGGCCGGTATTATCGGGTGTATACAGTGTCTCCGAAAAAACATATCCTTTTGCGTTGGGGATGTATTTATGAAAGCCATTTGCACCCAGGGGATTTATTGGTGAGTAGTAATTGGAAGCGCCCGAGGTGGAATCCATAGCGGGCGACCCTACCTGGCAATAGCAGGTGTCCTGTAAAGCGCCATCGTATTCGTCTTTGTGGTATTCTGCCCCGTTCAAAGTATTGAACCCGGGTGTATATTTAATAATACTGCTGAGCGAAGGGGCAGGCATTACCTGTATCACCGGCCTGCCCTGGTGATCATAAAAAGTTTCAGCAATAATGGTAGTATCGGTGGTATTGTCTTTGGTTACGGTTTGCCGGTTTTTCAGCGAACCGTCAAAATACTGAACTACCGATTTTCTTTTTCCTTCTTCTGCAAAACTGGTAGATGCCTGCCAGTTCAGGCTTGAATCGAGCCCTATAAAACTATAAACCCCTAAACCTGTTGAATAATCTGAACTCCAAACCGATTCAATGCGTTGCCCGCCTGGCTTTACCTGCACTGCGCGTACACGACAGAACAGCTGCCCCGATGCTTCATACAACAGGGGAATGTTATAATTTTCCCTGGTGATGCTTACGCGGGTGGCATTGTTGGTAAAGAT
>CBIMFG010000712.1:0-3701 GCA_966243125.1 uncultured Niastella sp. | reverse complement strand
TAGCCCTGTGCCTTGTTGCACTCGTTGCATTTTTAACCCTTACCCCGGCTTGTAAAAAAGATTGTAAACCTGGTGATGTTACTCATGATACTTTAGTTGTAAGAGATACTATCGTAGTTCCGCCGCCGCCCAGCTGTACGCCTAACCTAACCAAGGGTTTGCTGGCTTATTATCCCTTTAACGGTAATTTTAACGATGAAAGCGGCAATGGTAATACGGGCACCGCATTTAACGGAGCCGCGTTTACTTCCGATTTTTCAGGCAAAGCAAACAGTTGTGCCGTATTCGATGGTGTAGATGATTATGTTAAGGTGCCTGGAAGCAGTAAACTGAACGCAGATACCCTTACGATCTCGTTTCAAGTAATGGCCAATACCGTGAATCGTTTTTATGCCATGGTTAGCCGCCATAATTTTAATGATGCCTCTTCCAATGTA
This sequence comes from uncultured Niastella sp., assembly GCA_966243125.1. Taxonomy (GTDB): domain Bacteria; phylum Bacteroidota; class Bacteroidia; order Chitinophagales; family Chitinophagaceae; genus Niastella. The sequence continues at coordinate 3,264 of CBIMFG010000712.1, read as the reverse complement.
TTTTCTATACACCATAGATTGGCAGCTGATAGCATGATCACTTTCAGCACGCCCCGTGGTACGGATGATTGCTCAGTAATTTATACTACTCCACAGCCCACCTTTTGGGGGTATTCGAGGGGTCCTATAAAAGCAGGCAAATGGTATAATGTGGTTTGTTCTTTTGCCGGCGGCGTTCAGAAAATTTATGTGAATGGCGTATTGGAATCTGCCATTACTATGGGATGGACCAAAGCCAGAAGATGTGATAATGCCGACCTGATGATCGGTGGCTGGTGGAAAAGTGATCTTGCCAGCATGGATGGAAAGATCGATGAGGTTCGTTTATACAGCCGTACATTAAGTGATTGTGAAATAGCCAAACTGGCGGAAGGCTTCTAAATAGAAAAGTTATTCCTTAAAGCCTCCTTTGCATAGCAGGGGAGGCTTTTTTATTGTGGTTGAAAAGCAGGCAAAATAGCTGTATTTTTGCGCCCTGAAATGGGGATAACTCATTAAAAATCATAATAACAGTATGTTTAACGCCTTAAAAAGATTATTGGGTTCTGCCGAAGTGGACACCAAACCGGCCGTTGCATTTGAAGAAGCCAAAATGAACGAACTCAAAAAGATCAACCGGAATTCCTTAACGCAGGTTAAAGACTGGATCGATGAAGAGGCCATGAAAACATCCTGCTTTAAATATGGAGTCCCCGATTTTATCAAATCTGAACTGAACAAGGATATAGGCCCGGCGCTTACTTATACCGACCTGATGGTGTATTTATCGCAAAAGCATTTTAAAAAAATAAATTACCTGGAGATCGGCGTTTCTGTTGGGAAGAATTTTTTCCAGCTGTTGAACGCTACCACCGGGCGTTTTACCGGTTACGATATCGAGGAAATAAACCCCCGCCTGCAACAACAACTGCAATACCAGTCAAAAGAGGAGTGGGACACCCTGCCAAAGTCTATCAAAAAGAACAAATCGTCCATCACCACATACGACTATAAGGGCATGGAGGTGCGTTATTTGAGCGCAGACGTGTGGGATGAAAAAAGCTGGGCAAAGCTGCAGGGCGAAAAGTTCAATATGATCTTTTCCGATGCCTTGCATACCCCACAGGCTATTTTGTTTGAATTTGAAATGCTGGTGAAGTACGACCTGCTCGACGAGCAGTTCATCATTGTATGGGACGACCTGGTGGGCAAAATGAAGAACAGTTTCTTCAAGATCATTCGCAAATACGACCGCGTTTACCAGATCAAAGACATCTACTTCATGAATGTGAATGGATGGGTGGGACAACACGAAGCGCCGCATACCGTGGGCATGATCGCAAATTTTAATTGTTAGCATGAAGGCAGTACTCACAAACGCTTCCAACGACCTTTTCAAAGAAAGCAGGGATCGCCTGAACGAATCTGCCCGGCGGTTTGGAATAGAGGTGAACAGCTATGATTTTGAGCAGATCCGGTCAACCGTATTTTATGCGGAGAACCGCGAAGTGCTCGATTCGCCCAAAGGCATTGGCTATTGGTTATGGAAACCCTACATCGTGCTGGAAACCATGCGTACGCTGCAAGATGGTGATGTGGTGATCTATAGCGATTGTGGCCATGAGATCATTGCGTCCCTCGATCCGTTGATCCAGATCTGTGCCCATGAGGCGCCGGTAATGCTGTTTGCCAATGGCGACCTGCGCAATTCCATGTTTACAAAAATGGATTGTTTTCTGTTAATGGATTGCAATACAAAAAAATACTGGCGGGGCATTCAGGCCGATGCCTCCTTTGCGCTCTTCAGAAAATCGCCGGAGGCCATTAAGTGGCTGAATGAGTGGATGCAATATGGCCGTGATATCAGGATCATCAGCAGCAATCCAAATACCCTGGGTAAAAAGAACAAACCTGATTTTGTAGAACATCGCTGGGACCAGTCCATTATGTCGTTGCTGGCTATCCGTTACCAAAACGAATTGTACAGAGCGCCTTCCCAATACGGCAATCATTATAAAATGCCGGCTTATCGGGTGCCTGGTGAATTTAACCAGTTGAACCAGTACTACCAACAGCAGGTTGACTATTATACAAAAACGCCTTTTGAAAATTCACCCTACGGTCAGTTGCTAAACCACCACCGTACCAAGCGGGGGCCTGTAGTTAATGCCGCCAAAAAAACGATCTTCACCAATTTACCGGCACGAATAAAAAGAAAGTTATATCATGGCTGGGTTTGGATAGATGAGCACGTATTCACCAGATAAACTTATTTGAGTCAACATGCAACCGCCTTTGATCACGATCATCATCCCGGCCTTCAACGCGGCAGCCTATATACGCGAAGCGTTGAATAGCCTGCTGCAACAAAGCTTTACGGCTTTTGAAGTGCTGGTGGTAGATGGCGTATCAAAAGACAATACGGTAGCCATTGTACAGGAACTGACCGAACACGATAACCGGGTTCGGATCATTTCGGAAAAAGATGCTGGTATTTATGATGCTATGAACAAAGGCATCCGGCTGGCCGCAGGGGAGTGGTTGTACTTTTTAGGCGCCGATGATCACCTGCACAATACGAAAGTGCTGGAGGCGGTGGCCCCGGTGTTGCAACAGACCACTGCCGGTTTGGTGTATGGCAATGTATTGATGGGCCATAAAAACCATTGGTACGATGGCGAGTTCACCTACGAAAAATTGTTACGTAAGAATATTTCACACCAGGCTATTTTTTATAACCGCAAGGTGTTTTCCCTGGTAGGCAATTATAACATTCAGTATAAAGGCCATGCCGACTGGGCGTTTAATATCGCTTGTTTTAATCAGCCTGGCCTTGCCACGCAGTATACGAACTTACTGATCGCTCAGTTTACCGTGGGCGGCACCAGTAAGAACCACGATGTGCTGTTTCAACGGGAATACCTGTTGCCGGCGCGGCTGGCCTGGCTGCAACAGGTAGGTAACCAAAAATTGAAACAGCTTTCCTGGTACGATGAGTTTTGGCGGCTGTTCCGGAATACGGGTATCAGGCGTCCCGAAGAACTGGTTGCTTTAAGTAACAACCTGCCTGTACCTGCTGCCCTGACAAGCATGGTGAAATGGCAAAGCAGGGTATCGCCAGCCTTGCTGAAAAACGGACTGGTGTCAAAAAGTTTACTATTTATCAACTATATCTTTAACATATGATCCTAAAAACGTTGAATGCAGTTATTGGCAAATTTGGCTATCGCATTCATAAAAAAGAAGTGAGTGCCATTGTTGATATAGAGGGCGATTCAGCATTCA
>CBIMFG010000711.1:0-3705 GCA_966243125.1 uncultured Niastella sp. | reverse complement strand
CGTTTTATACTAAACAATTTTTAAGCATGTGTATGCGCGCTTTCAAGTACCATTTTTACCCTTGCTGCAATACTGGCAGCATCTATGCCGGCATCTTTTAGTAATTCTTCCTGTTTGCCCGATTGAGAGATCTTTGTTACGGCCATCTTTTCTACATAATCGCCTTCGGCACTAACTGCGGCAGCAATAAAATCACCCAAACCACCATGCGCAAAATGATCTTCTACTGAAATAATGCATTTAATGTGGGTGCTGCTGAGGCAATTGAGCAAGGTTTGTTTATCAACCGGATTAACGGAGTAACAATCAACCACCCGGATGTTTATATTCTCCTGCTTCAGCAGCTCAGCGGCCTGCAGGGCTTCATACACGGTAATACCGGTAGCGGCTACGGTAAGCATATCATCGGGTGATTGCCTTAGTATTTTAGAACCGCCAATGGCAAATGCCTCGCCGGCTTTATACAGTAATTTCGTTTTTGGACGTAATGTTCGCATGTATGTAATTCCTTTGTGTTGTACCATTTGCGACACCAGGCTGGCGGTGGAAACGCCATCGCAAGGCTGCAGCACAACCGAATCGGGCAGGGCGCCGAAGAAAGCAATATCTTCCAGCGCCATTTGCGACGGTCCATCTTCCCCGATAGAAACGCCTACGTGCGAACCCACAAATTTTATATTGGTTTCAGAAATGCGGGCCATTCTGATTTGATCGGCTGCCCGCATCAGAAAAGCGCCAAACGTAGCTACCACCGGTATCTTCCCAATTCTTGATAAACCTGCCGCAACAGATACCATGTTCTGTTCTGCAATAAAACATTCTATAAAATGCTCAGGAGCTACTTTTAACGCATCTTCAGTAAAGGTGGAATTTTTTACATCCGCATCCAGCACATACATACCTGGTACATGTTCGGTAAGCTGTGCCAACGCCTGCCCAAACACTTCGCGGGTTGCATAAGTTTTGGCGGTATCGAACTCCAATTTTACCTCCGTATTTATGGGAGCTAATAAAGAATCATCAACAGAGGCGGCCGGTTTGCGCAATTCAAAACGCGCATTGTCATTAACAGGTCCCAACTCATCCAGCGCTTTTTTGAGCTCTTCTTCTTTTAACGCTTTACCATGCCAGCCATCTTTATTTTCAATAAAGGAAACACCTTTTCCTTTTTCGGTGCGGGCAATAATAGCCACCGGTTGCTGACCTGCATGGTTATGGGCCTGTTCAAAAGCCTGGTCTATTTCTTCGTAATTATGTCCATCAATGGTAAATACCCTGAAATTAAAAGCGCGGAAGCGTTGTTCGTATTCATTCATATCATGACCAAACATGGTCTCGCCACTTTGCGCCAGGCGGTTAATGTCTAAAATGACAATTAAATTATTTAACCGGTGATAAGAAGCAAAGTTGGCGGCTTCCCATACCTGTCCTTCGGCCAGTTCGCCATCGCCACACAACACATAGGTGGTAAAAGGCAGGTTTTCTCTTTTAGCCGTTAATGCCAGTCCTGCGCCAACAGAAAGCCCTTGCCCCAGCGAACCCGTGGCAGCTTCGGCATATTTGTATTTGGGCACGGGGTGGCCTTCAAACCGGCTGTTGAGCTGCCGCAGGGTTTTTAATTCATTCAGGTCATAAGCATTGCACATGCCAAACAAAGCATACAGCAGGGGAGCGGCATGACCTTTGGAAAGTACAAACCGGTCGTTGTATATGTTCAATGGGTTTGAAACATCGTAGGTAAAGTATTTATCAAACAGCACGGCGGTAATATCTGCGGCTGATAAACAGGAGGTGGGATGGCCTGATGCCGCTGCGGTTGTTGAAACAAGACACCATTTGCGTAATAATTTTGCCTTTTCTTCCCAGGCACTTGTATTTTTCATATCTGAAAATTATTGAAATGATAAATACAGTAATCGCACAATTCAGGTGCCATCGTTTATTAGCCGGAAGTGTAGAAATAATTAGCCAAATGCCCGGGTGGGTGCTATTTTTGTCAAAATGGAAACGAACCTCTTATTTCTTGGCAAAAACATCTCGTTGTCCCTGGGATGGATAGGCTCATTCTCTTATTTGTTAGCTTATTTATTGTTAAGTCTTAATAAATTGAAGTCGAGCCAGCCATTATACCATGCCCTGAATATAATAGGGGCCCTTGGGCTCACCATTAATGCGGTTACTATTCAGGACTATCCCAATGTAATTGTAAATGTATTTTGGGGATTGATAGCCGGGATGGCTATTTTGTTAATTGGGCGGAAGAAGACAGATTAAGCAGTGCAATGGCCTGTTTCTTATACAACGCCAGCCTGCGCTGGTATTCTTCTTTATCGCTTACCAGGCATAAATAATAATAAGCCCCGTCAACCAGCACAAAAATAAGATCAGCGGTCAATACCGGGTCTTTCACCGTAAGTATTCCCTGGTTCTTACAATCTATGATCAAATCCACCAGGTTTTGCCGTAAAGTATCTAAAAGTATCTTGTATTTTTCTTTAATGGTTTTATCGCGGAAGGCCAACGCATAACAACTATACGAAACACTGTCATCGAACAACTCATTCCATTTGGCAGAGAAAATATTATCAATCACCTTCAACAGCGCTTTCTTCGGATCATCTGCATATTCCTGCGGAATTTTATAGATCAGCAACCACTTATCGAGTATATATTCAATTAATCCATATACCAGCGATTCTTTTGTTTTGAAATAATGCAGTACCAGGCTTGGATTCATATCCAGCAATGCGGCAGTTTTTGCAATGGATGCATTCTCCAGTCCCTCCTTTTTCGCCAGCTTATAAAATGCTTTGATGATCTCTTTTTGACGCGGTGTCTTTAGGCTTTTTCTTCCCATACTGTATGGTTACAATAAATATGCTGACAAATATAATGTACCTCTTTGTTCAAAAAAGGCAGGTATTGAAAATAAATTATTGCCATGTTAAGTAATTAAAAAGTTTTCATTAGCTAAATGATAAATTAATTGAATGGTCAGTCAATATATTTTTACCGGACTAATTTTTCTTCATATTTGACAAAGCAAAAAAAGTATTAATCATATCCAAACATTTCAAGTATGAAATTAGCTGCCTGCATGGCTTTTCTTTTAGTCGTGCTTTCATCTACAGGCTTTGCCCAATCGCCTCCCCTAAAAGTTACCGGTTTTGTTCATTCATTGAATGACAGCAGTGCGCTGAACAGTGTTTCCATCATGGTAAAAGGAACTACAAGAGGTACTACCACTAACACTGCGGGAACTTTTACTATTACTGCCGGCAGCAATGATGTGCTGGTATTTTCTTTGTTGGGGCACGTTACACAGGAAGTACCGGTGAACGGCCAAACATCCATTGATGTTTATCTGAAAGTGGGTGGCGACCAATTGAGTGAAGTAGTGGTTACTACTGCGCTTGGTATAAAAAAGCAACAAAAATCGTTGGGTTATGCAGTGCAGGAAGTAAGTGGTGAAACCCTGGCCAAAACAAAGGTGCCCACCGCTATTGGCGGTTTAACCGGTAAGGTGGCTGGCTTGAATATTAAGAACACTACCGACCTGTTTCAGAACCCTGCTATTTCATTAAGGGGTGTTACGCCGCTTATTGTTATAGATGGCATACCCGATCCTAATGCCGATCCGTTCAAACTGAATGCAGACGACATTGAGAGTATGACCGTATTGAAAGGAACTGCCGCCGGCGCCTT
>CBIMFG010000710.1:0-3709 GCA_966243125.1 uncultured Niastella sp. | reverse complement strand
CGATGATGAAATTCATAACAAAGGGCAACGCTCCCGTTTGCTGATCGCCCGCCTTATTTTGTTATGCGTAGGTTATTTGCTGGCGGTGGCCGCTTCGGGTGTTCCGGTTGATAAGATCACCATTGTACTGGGCGCCTTAGGTGTTGGTATTGGTTTAGGTTTGCAGAACATTGTAAACAATTTTGTATCGGGTATCATCCTCATCTTCGACCGTCCGTTGCAAATTGGCGATGTGGTGGAAATTGGCGATAAAACCGGCCGCGTACGCGAAATTGGCTTACGCTCAAGCACCCTCATGACCGGCGATGGGGCAGAGGTGATCATCCCCAATGGTGACGTATTATCGCAACAGATCACCAACTGGACGCTGAGCAACAACCAACAGCGTATTCAGTTAAACCTGAGCGTTACCGGTAACAACGATATGGAAGTTGTTACCAGCACCGTTAAAAAAGCCATTCTGGCCAGTGGTTTTGTATATGAAAACCGCGAGCCTTCCGTACTGTTCACCAAAGTAAGCGACAATGGTTTCGATTTAACCGTGTATTTCTGGTGTGTGGATATTAGTAAGTCTGGTGAAGCAAAAAGTGCTATTAATCTGCTGTTGTTTCAACACCTGAAGGATCAGGGAATACAATTGAAATAGGAAGTAAGAAGCAGGAGGTATGAAGCTCGCGAATTTCATACTTCCTGCTTTCTGCCTTTTACCTCTTACTTCCACCATTTATACCGCATACTTCTTTTCAATGGCCTTGCCTACCTTCTCCGTTAACCCGGCAGGCCGGTCTTCATTAACTGTCCATTCACCGTTGTTGTGTGATACATACCCAAATGACGTGTCATTTAAAACTACATGAAAAGAAGCTGGCAGGCCATCGTCGTTCAGTTTATCCGATGGGTTTACCCAGCCGGTATAGGTAGTGCCATCTGCTTCAAATGCAATGTTGAATATTTTTTCTTCTGCGGTCATAACGGATAGTGTTTATATCAATAGCTGAAATATTTATACCATCGTTGGGAAATAATGCCCGCAACCTGGGGAACCTGAAACTACGTACAGATCACTATTCCATAATTAATTACGCGCTTTTACCAAATACATGCAGGCACAACATTTTTTGTTAGTTACTATTATTTAATAAACTCTAAAAACTATTACATATGCCTGCAACAACTAAGTCACGCGGCACGAACGCAAAAAAGAAAGCTGCTCCGGTAGCAGCCACCGCAAAAGGTAACACCCAACTTCAGGAGTTTTTTATTGATGCCCTTAAAGACATTTACTGGGCTGAAAAAAGACTCACCAAAACCTTGCCTAAACTGCAGAAGGCAGCCACCACGCAAGAGTTGAAGAACGCCATTGAAGAGCACCTGGGCCAAACCCAGGAACATGTAACCCGCATTGAAGAAGCCTTTCAAATGATGGGTAAAAAAGCCCAGGCTAAAAAATGCGAAGCCATGGAAGGGTTGGTAAAGGAAGGTGAAAGCATACTGGAAGAAACCGAAAAAGGCTCCATGACCCGTGATGCAGGTATTATTGCCGCTGCGCAAAAGGTAGAACACTATGAAATTGCTACGTACGGTACGCTGGTAACCCTGGCAAAAACAATGGGTGAAAACGATGTGGCCGAACTGCTGGCGCAAACGCTGGCCGAAGAAAAACAAACTGATGAAAACCTTTCTTCCATTGCCGAAGGCGGTATAAACTGGGAAGCTGAACAGGAAGAAGCAGAGGAAGGTGAAGAGGAAGAAGAAGGCGAAGAAGAAGAGGAAGAGGAATAAGGGAGAGATAAGTTGACGAGTTAACAAGTTGACGAGTTAACAAGTTGACGAGTTAACCAGTTGACGAGTTAACCAGTTGACGAGTTAACAAGTTGACGAGTTAACCAGGAATACAAGTTGACAGGGTTGATAGGGGTGATAGCGTTGATAAAGTAAACATGAAGTAAGTAGAAGGTTAAATAATTAATAGGTTGAATATTGGCGCGAGGCCCGTTGCCGCGCAGAGGTGTATTAGCCTGTATTTGCTTTCAGCTTTAACCTTTAGGCTTTAACCCTGTATTTGCTTATAGCTTATGGCTTACAGCTTAAAGCTGTATTTGCTTGCGGCTTGCAGCTTGAAGCCTGCCGCCTGTATTTGCTTTCAGCTTTAACCTTTAGGCTTTAACCCTGTATTTGCTTATGGCTTACAGCTTAAAGCTGTATTTCTTTCAACTATTTTTTTACTGATGAGCATTGTTGGATTGTTGAGCCCCGGCGGAACTGTCGGGGCTCTTATTGTTATATTAATTCCTGCTATATGCGAAAGTTCATCCATAACAACAGTTTGTCTATTGTTTTCCTCCTGCTGTTTGTATTCACCCTGGCCGGACAAGTATTTACCGGGTTGAAAGAATATAATAAAGAACAGCAGGAAGAGGGGCAGGCCACCGTTACCTTATCAACCTATTTTACCACCGGCCACTTCCTGGAATCTACATTCGAGAACTGGGAAAGCGAGTTTTTGCAAATGGCATTTTTTGTGGTGCTCACTATCTGGTTGTATCAGAAAGGCTCTTCAGAATCAAAAGCCTGCGAGGGCGAAGAGGAAGTGGACCGCGAGCCCGATCCCAACAAGAAAGGCGCCCCCTGGCCGGTACGTAAAGGCGGCTGGGTACTGGCCATTTATAAACATTCCCTTACCATTGCGCTGTTGTTGCTCTTTGTACTTTCTTTTATGCTGCATTTGTATGGAAGCCTTAAAGATGAGAATCAACAACTGGCGCAAAAAGGAAAGCCCTTACAAACACTGGGTGAATATATAGGCGGTTCGCGTTTTTGGTTTGAATCGTTCCAGAACTGGCAAAGCGAATTTTTATCGGTGTTTGCCATTATAGTGTTGTCCATCTTTCTGCGGCAGATGGGTTCACCACAATCAAAACCGGTTGATGCGGCCAATGATGAAACAGGTGAATGATTATTTCATTACAGACCCCAGCTTTTGCAGCACGGCCTTTGTATAATACAATTGAACCTCGGGTGGGTTCTTTGCATCGCTGCGCATTTGTCCCTTTAAAAGCAATTTTTCTTTATATGTAATGGCGAAATAGGCGAATAGCTTATTGTCCGATTCGGGTACCGGCGTGGGATAAACCGTTATTCCAATGACCCACGGGGCGCCAAAGATGTGGCAAACCTGCTGCGCCATTTGTTGGGCTACCAATGGTGAAACACAGTTCACTGACAACGCATGGATGGGTTCTACCTGCAGGTGTTTGAATTTTTGCGCTATATTATAAGCCGTAAGCCCGCCCTGAAAAAACTGCGAAGCATCGGGTACATTGGAGAAAGCATATTGCAGCAAACCTGATGTAACGCTTTCTGCCACCGCAATGGTTTCTTCTTTTCGCTTCAGGTACTTGCCAATCTTTATAAGTAAGTTTTTATCAAATAGTTCCATAATCAAATAATTAACAAAAACATTGCCTGTAGATAAACGTCTACACGCTAAGCTGGTAATGAAATTGATGCGCTATCAGTAATTATTAATCCTTTAAATTATTTTTTATGGCTAAATATTCAAGAGGTGCAGGTAAAAAAGTAGGAAGGGCCATGCACGAAATGAAAGAAGGGAAATTAAAAAGCGGTAGAAGCGGCAAAAAGGTAACAAACCGTAAACAAGCCATTGCCATTGGTTTATCCGAAGCCCGCGAAGAAGGCGCCAAAGTAC
>CBIMFG010000709.1:0-3716 GCA_966243125.1 uncultured Niastella sp. | reverse complement strand
CATTTTTCAGGGATTCTAAAACACTATTTGCATACGGTAAAAACTTGTCGCTAATAGGCAAAATCTTTACCTGAACCGTTGCCAGCCACAACGGGAATTTACCGGCATAGTGCTCCAGCAGGAACCCAATGAACCGCTCATGGGTACCTAAAGGCGCCCGGTGTATGATCAATGGGGTATCTGAAGAGTTGTCCTTATTGGTATATTCCAGTTTGAACCGGCGGCCCTGTGCAAAGTCAACCTGGTTGGTTGCCAGGGTAAATTCACGGCCAATTACGCTCCAGATCTGCACATCAATTTTAGGACCATAGAAAGCCGCCTCATCGGGGATCTCTACATACGGTATATTCGATTCTATCAATACCTGGCGAACCATTTCCTCGGTTTCCTTCCACAGCTCGGGTTCGTTCACGTATTTCTGTCCCAGTTTGGTGGGCTCGTGTAACGACAAACGCATCACGTATTTATCAATACCAAATATTTTGAAATATTTCTGGTACATGTCGTTCACCGCCTTGAACTCGGCCGCAAACTGTTCGCGGGTACAATAGATGTGTGCATCGTTCATGTGTAAACAACGTACACGCATTAGCCCGAACAGCTCACCACTTTGCTCATACCGGTAACAGGTACCATACTCGGCCAAACGCAATGGCAGGTCCTTATAGCTTCTGGGCTCTGCCCCGAATATTTTGTGGTGGTGCGGGCAGTTCATAGCCTTCAGGTAATACTTGGTGCCATCCAGCTCCATGGGCGGGAACATGCTGTCCTGATAGTAAGGCAGGTGACCGCTGGTGAGGTACATGCTTTCTTTGGCAATATGCGGGGTTACTACCCTCTTATAGCCGGCACGTTGCTCGGTTTCCTTGGCCAGTTTTTCCAGTTCCTCAATAATGATGGTACCATTGGGCATCCATAAAGGCATACCAGGGCCTACATCATCATCCATGGTGAAAATACCCAGTTCCTTCCCCAGTTTACGGTGGTCTCTCTTCTTCGCTTCTTCCAACATGGTGGTGTACTCATCCAGTTCCTTTTGCGAAGGAAAAGTAACCCCGTATACGCGGGTCAATTGTTTATTGTTACTATCACCCTTCCAGTAAGCACCGGCAATGCTGGTAAGCTTTATGGCTTTGATAGGTGCAGTAGATGGAATATGCGGTCCACGGCACAGATCGGTAAAGCCACCCTGGGTATAAAAAGTTATTGATCCATCTGTGAGGTTACTCAGCAGATCGAGTTTATATTCATCACCTTTTTCGGTGAAATACTGAACGGCTTCGGCCTTGGGCATTTCTTTACGAACATAACTGCTGTTTTTCTTTGCCAGTTCGTTCATTTTCTTGTCCAGCGTCAGCAGGTCTTCTTCCGTGAGCTTGCGGTCGCCCAGGTCCATGTCGTAATAAAACCCTGCCTGGCTGTCGAGGGCTGGTCCTACCCAGAACTTTACGCCGGGAAACAAACTTTCCACCGCCTCTGCCATCAGGTGGGCAGATGAGTGCCAGAAGGTTTTTTTACCGTCTTTGTCGTCCCACGTCAATAAATTAAGGGTAGAATCGGTGTTAATGGGGCGCGTGGCATCCCAAACCTCACCGTTTACTTTTGCGGCCAATACTTTTCGGGCCAATCCTTCACTGATTGACTTCGCTATTTCCAACCCTGTGGTTCCTTCATTGTACTCCCGTACATTTCCATCCGGGAAAGTAATTTTAATCATTTTATCACTTCCTTTTTATGTGACCGGTTATACATTCCCATTTCAGTTTGGGCTCGTATTTCCGGAAGAACGGCAAATTTAACGAACAATTTGCAGACCACCATTTACGATATGCGTCGTAAAAAACTAATTATTAAGTAATTTGCCGGGTGACAGAAAAGGCGGCCGGTGGTAAACTGCGGTAAAACCAGAAAAAAATCACTCAACACCTACAAACCATAGGTTTTAACTGGCTAAAGAAAATAACAATTTCAGATGAAATCAGTTTTACTTTTTTTGTTTTTAGCGATCAGCTTTTGTGGTCAGTCCCAGGACCTTACCGGTATCTGGCGGGGAAATTTCAAAAGAACCCCTACTGGCCAGCAGGGGCGCCTAATGGATCTATTGGGTAATGATGAGCGTTATAAGTTTGAAGTACAGGTAGATCAGAATAAGAAAAATTTCAAGGGGGTTACCTATAGCTACCTTACCACCGTGTTTTACGGCAAGGCTACCTGTAAGGGAACCGTGAATCCTGCCACCCACCAGGTAATGCTGGAAGAACTGAAAATTGTGGAAGTGCGTATGTCGGGCGGCAGCGATGCCTGCGTAATGACACTGTTCCTGAAATATTCCAAAGAAAATGATGAAGAATTTCTGGAAGGGAACTACATCAGCTATAATACAAAAGATTCTACCAACTGCGGCCGCGGTACAGTTTTTCTGCGCAAAGTAACCACCTCTGATTTTTACGAAGAACCATTCCTGGCCAATAAAGACAAGGAGAAGGAAAAGCCGGTTGAAAAAAAGCCGGAGGTTAAAAAGGTTGACACCACCACCGCTAAAAAACCGGTGATAGCGAAAACAACAACGCCTAAAACCACGCCGCCAACAACTACTAAAAAGCCGGTTGTAGTTTCCAAACCAGCTAATAAAGCCGTTGTAAAAACGCCTGCCGAAACAAAACCGAACGTAAAGATTGTTGAGGCAGATACCTTGAAGAAGGTAGATATAAAGGTGCCGCCACCGGCCAGCATTCCAGTGCCCAAAGTACTGGCCAGCCGGGAAAACGAACTGGTAAAAACAATTACTACCAATAGCAACCAGATAGAAATAAATATCTACGATAACGGTACGGTTGACAACGATACCATTTCGGTGTACGTTGATAAAAAACTGGTGCTTTCAAAGAAACGGCTTACCGAAAAAGCCATTCCGCTTACCATAACGCTCGATGAAACCATGAACTATCATGAACTGGTAATGGTGGCAGAAAACCTGGGCGAAATTCCACCCAACACTTCGCTTATGGTGGTAAAAGCAGGCAGCAAACAGTATGAAGTGCGGATCACTTCTACTGAACAGAAAAATGCTGTTGTGGTGTTTAAATACGAAAAGTAAGAAGTGGTTTCAGGTTACAAGTTCCAGGTTACAAGGATATATGATTTGTATTCCATGAAACTTGTAACATGAAACCCGTAACTAATTTAACCAGCAGATAATTATATTGATTACACAAGCGGTACAGATTACCATGCATTTAATTGGTATTTTCCAATAAAAATAAAGCATGCGTTATGTGCTGTTGCTCCAATTGCTTGGTATAGCCATAGTTGGTAAGGCGCAATTGTTAACAGGAGTATGGGGTGGCATAAGAACTCAGAATGCGGGCGGTTGTTTTCCCGCCTACTCCACCGAGCTGCATATTATATATATGCAAAACAATTCGTTTATGGGTAATGTGTACAGCTACGACAACGAGCGGTACACCAAAATAAACTTTACCGGCAAGTACAACCCGCTTACCAAACGCATGGTGATCATTGAAAATTCTGTATTGCAATACAATGTGCCCGACAGCTGCGTTCCCTGTATAAAAACATACGATCTTACTTTCTCCAATGGCAATGGCGGCGAACTGCTGCAGGGCGAATGGCGCGGCCATGAAATGGGTAATAATAACAATTGCCAGCCCGGTAAAATATCACTGGCAAGGCTAGCCAAATCAGTCTTCCCCGTT
>CBIMFG010000708.1:0-3729 GCA_966243125.1 uncultured Niastella sp. | reverse complement strand
TTACGTGAACAAGGCATAACCGCCGATAAAAAATAGTTAATAGCTTTGTTGAGATACAAATAAATAAACTTAATAGCCATGTGGTACAATACAAAAGCAACGGAAATATTGGGAATTGATTACCCGATCCTGCAAGGTCCCTTTGGCGGTGGGCTGTCATCAGTTGACCTGGTGGCCACTGTATCCAACGCCGGTGGACTGGGTGGTTACGGTGCCTATACAATGAGTCCACAGGAAATTTATGATATTGACAAGCAGCTAAAAGCTGCTACTAATAAACCTTACAATATAAACTTGTGTGTATCTGACACCGATGCCGTCAATGGGAGTGTTACCAATGAACAATATGAACAGACTGCAAAGCTCTTCAAACCATATTTTGATGAAGCCGGTATTCCGTTGCCTGCAAAGCCTGCGCCTTTTGCCTCGCGGTTCCAAAATCAGCTACAGGTTATTTTAGATATTAAACCCAAAGTGTTCAGCTTTATGTTTGGCACTTTGCCTTCAAACGTGTTGGAACAATTCCGTAAACTTGATATTGTAACTGTGGGCGCCGCAACTACCCTTGATGAAGCAATAGCGTTGGAACAAACCGGTGTTGATATGATCATTGCTTCAGGGTTTGAAGCAGGCGGTCACCGCCCCTCATTCATGACTTCGGCAGAAGCATCAACTACCGGAACATTTGTGCTGGTGCAATTGCTAAAAGAAAAAATAAAAACACCTATCATAGCAGCAGGTGGTATTGCCAATGGCCGTGGCATTGCAGCTGCCTTAACATTAGGTGCTGATGCAGCGCAAATAGGTACGGCTTTTCTGGCCACTAATGAATCGAATGCGCTACCCATACATAGAGAAATGCTGTTCTCCAACGCCGCTAAATACACCACGTTATCACGGGCGTTTACCGGCAGGCTGGGCCGTGGCATTACCAGCAGAATAGCAAAAGATGTAACCGGTAAAGAAAATCAATTCCTCCCATTCCCTCTGCAAACCACCTTTATGTCATCGTTGAGAAAGGCAGCCCTTGAAAAACAGAAATGGGATATGGTCTTATTCTGGGGCGGACAAATTGCTCCAATATTAAAACACAGAAAAGCAAAGCAGCTAATGGATTCTTTGATTGAAGAAACTACTGCCCATTTTAATGCTATAAAAAATCAGTAAAAGGACAGCCTTCCTGGAAGAATGGTATATGCGTATTTGACGGGTGCGATAAAAACGTCAGGCAAAAAGGCAGGATTAATTGAAATTAACAAACAATGGCTCCCATTCCTTAATTATGAATTTCACATAATGTATTAATTATCACGTATATGAATTTTCTTAGGCAATGTGACAAAAAATTCTTGCTTCCTTAAGGGGTAGAGTATTTATCCTTTCCAATTAAGAATGTATTTTAGCGACCTCAAAAAACAAACTATGGCCAAAGAAACCATTGTAAAAGAAAATCCAGTGATTGACGCCTTAAGAAAACTGAAAGAAGAAGAAATGGAGATAGCGGCTAAATTAAAGCCTATTCAGGAAGCTATCAGTGCCCTTGAAAAAATTCTTGATAAGTCTTCTAAAAAAGCTCCTAAAGCTTCAAAAGACACTTCAAGTGAAGCTGCAGCTGAAGAAACTGCACCAGAGGCAACAGAAGAAGAGGCAACTGCATAAGAACGCGAAGCAAGCAGACTCTCTGAACCAGACCCGCATAAGATCAAGTCTTATGCGGGTTTTTTATTAAAAGAAAAACCCTCCCGTTGTGCAGGAGGGCCTTTTAATCATTTGTACAAACAGCAATGGTTATTTTGCAACAGCCGTATTAGGCTGATAGTTGGCGTACCACTTGCCCAACTCTGTTAGGTTTCCGTTTACGTCAACCAACGCGGAAGACCACATTTGCGGGCTCTTGGGATCGCCGGAGAACCATGCATAACGTTTTACATAATCCAGCGCCTCCAGTTTGGGCAGAATGCTTTTCATAAAGGCCAATACCTGTGCCGGGGTATATGGGTTATCTGCCATGGTTTTTGCTTCCCATTTAGCAGGAGCAAACTCAGTGATCCAGATAGGCAGTTTGTATTTATTGTATACGTCCTTTATGGTATTGAGGTAAATGTTTTCGTCAAGACTGTTGTATATATGTACAGCAATGAAGTCAACGCGTGTGTTCTGCGCTTTGCAGGAATCAAGGAACTCATAGATCCATGGGTTGGTAGGCCAGTCGGCAGCTGGGCTACCCAGGGGCAAACCAATGCTTTCCAGTTGCGGCCATAATTTCAAAGCCGTTGATACAGACATATTGGATTGACCGCCGTTGTTGGGTTCATTAAAGCCTAACACATATTTAATTTTACCATCATCTTTCAGCTTTTTCACTGCTGCAACAGTATTGGCATTAACATCATTTGCCCCCCAGAACATGGGAACAAATTCACAGTTTTTAGGTGAACCATTAGGCAGGTCTTTTCCCCAGGTGTAAAACCAGAATGGTTTCACAGCCACCACATCATCATTCCAGGCGCCATATTTCATATCGGTTGCAAAATCGGCTCCTTTTTTACCGGAACCCATTGGTGGGTTGTTAGTCGTAGAATCGTTGGGAGTATTACCTCCATTGTCAGGTGAGTTGGAATCTTTTTTACAAGCGCCCAGGAATAACGCAAATACCAGGGCAGGCATCAAATAACGGGTCATTCTGATTTAGATTTTTCAAAGACGGATTAAAAATAAATTATTGCTGTCCGTTAGCAGCAATATTGGTGCCGCATTTTAACGGTCTTCCATATGTAATATTTATTGCATGTTTGGGCTAAAAGAATTTCTCCATACTTAATCCATAGCTTAGGAATAAATTTTCTGTAGAAGTAATGTTCTGTCTGTTGTAGTTGAACGAAGTGGTGAAGTTGAGCCATTTATACAACTTAATGGAAAAGTTGGTTTTTAGCTTCAGAATGTAGTCATTGCCATCTGAAAAGGAAGGTTGATAAAAGTTGATGCCATCGAAGCGGAAGATGTCTTTAATTACAAACCGGTATTTTATGCGCAGCGAATTACGAACAGTTTGGTAACTGGTTTGCCCGCGTTGATCGGGTATGCTTAGATCGGTAGTTTCAAAAAGTACCCCATCGCTTACTTCCAGGTTGGCTTGGTCGGTGTTTACAAAAGTATACCCTACACCTGCACCCGCCTGAAACCGGTTATCGAGCTTTAAGGAAAAACTTTTTTCATAGCTGGTAAGCGCCCAGTAGTAAAATTTCTGAACGCCTTTCAGGATATCGAGATTAAGTATTCCCAGAAAATCATCATTTGTTTTTGCTGTTGGGTTCTTGCCATAAATATGGCTTGCCATGCTGTTGATGGAAAACTTTTTTTTATTAACCTGGAACGTCAAAGCATTATTAAGCAGGTAGGTTGAACCTGCCGTATTCGTTCTGTTTAAATTACCTGTTCCTAAAAAGTTAACATAGTAGTGAACCGTATCACTGAACTGAGAGAATCCTGCCAGTTGCATCAGGCACAGGCATATTGTTGTCATTAAGGCACCCTTCACAGTTTTGCTCATTGGTCAAATATACAAGTGATCAGGTTTCATATAAAAAATAGGGCCGTTCGTAGCCAGCTTTTTTTAGCACATGACGTGCCACATTAAACACTTTTACTTTGCCGGCAATGTTTCCTTCAAGGGCGCCTACATGTGCGTGCCCATGAAACACCACTTCTACATTGCGACGTGATAACGGT
>CBIMFG010000707.1:0-3730 GCA_966243125.1 uncultured Niastella sp. | reverse complement strand
AACTGACTTCTTACTATGCGAAGTATCGACTTTAATGCGATCAGTCCTTCTGCGCGGGGATTGCGCTGCTGCGTTCAATGCGGTTATTGATCAGTTTCCGCCCGGGCCGGTGGCTATTGTAAATGAAGGCTTGCTGATGTACCTCGATGAAGCGGAAAAGCGACAGTTATGTACCAATATTCATGCGGTGTTATCACAACGTGGTGGTTGCTGGATCACAGGTGATATCTATTTAAAGAAAGGTGATCGCGCACACACTCATATAAATCCAGCTGCAGCAGAATTTCTGGCCATGCACAATGTAGAAGAAAAGAAATTCGACAGCTTTGAAGCGGCTGCTGATTTTTTTAATTCATGCGGTTTTACCATCGCCGCCAAAGAAGTTGTGGCGTATGATCAGCTAAGCGCCTTGCGGTTTATTGAACATAGGAATATAGCTCCTGAGATAGTGAAGAGCTGGTTTACTACGAGAGAGACCTGGAAATTAGAGGTGAAAGCCAGCTATAAGCCTTAAGCCATAAGCTGTAAGCAAAACCAAAACCGCGGCAGAGCTTTGTATTTGCTTACGGCTTACAGCTTATAGCTTACGGCTAATTCATTTGTGGATTAACATCTATCTGCTCCACATCCACCTCACTATAATCATGCAACACCTTATACAACGTATCTCTTTCAATAGGCTTTCTCTTTGCCTGTTTAATCAATGTCACCAATTGCGCCGTGGTCATAGTAGGCGTTTGCTCTTCTGAGCCGGCCATGGAGTAAATTTTAGTCGTATCGTCAATAGTTCCATCAATATCATTTACGCCGAACGATAACGTCAATTGCGCATTATGACGACCCAGCATTGGCCAGTAGGCTTTCAGGTGCGGGAAGTTATCCATATACAAACGGGCAATGGCGTACATGCGCATGTCCTCTATTACACTCGACTCAGGCACATTGCTCATGTCGTTCTCTTTATTGCGGAACTTGAGTGGGATGAATGTATTAAAACCGCCGGTTTTATCCTGCAATTGACGCAGGCGTTCCATATGGTCTATCCGGTGACGGAACTCTTCAATATGACCGTACAACATGGTGGCATTGCTGTGCATGCCCAGTTTGTGTGCTGCTTCATGAATGGCCAGCCAGCCTTCAGCATCTACCTTATCGGCACAGATCTTTTCCCGTATTTCGGGGTGAAAGATCTCGGCGCCCCCGCCCGGTAAGGAATCCAGTCCGGCTTCGTGCAGGGCTTTCATGCCTTCATCGGCGGTGAGTTTGGCCTTGCGGAACATATAATCCAGTTCTACGGGTGTAAAGCCTTTTATATGCAGTTCGGGCCGGTGTGCTTTTATTTTGCGCAACAGATCGGCAAAAAACTCCATGGTGAGTTTGGGATGAACACCGCCCACGATGTGCACTTCGGTTACCGGTTTGCCATCATAGCTTTTTACGATATTCAGCATTTGGTCGGTGGTCAGTTCCCAGCCTTCTTCCCGGTGTGCATACAGGCGGGAATAAGAACAGAACGAACACGCGAACACGCACACATTCGTGGGTTCTATATGAAAATTACGATTGAAATAGGTAGTATCTCCATGCAAACGTTCCCGCACAAAATTGGCCAGGGCGCCTACAAAGGGCAAACCTGCCTGCTCAAACAATAACAATCCATCTTCGGGGGTAATACGTTGCTTGTTTACGATCTTCTCTGCAATGGTGCGGAGGGCCGGATTTTGTTCTGCTGCTATAACCTGCTGAATGTTAGTACTCATTTTCGCTTCTTTGGATGTGTAACACTTAAAAGGGCGTAAAGTTACGGGAAATTGGTTACCGGTTGCCAGTTTCCGGTTACCAGTTCCAGGTTTCAAGTTCCAGGTTGCAGGTATGTCGAAAATCAGCCTTGTATTCACTTCAACATTCTACATTCAACATTGGATATTCAATATTTCTTCCTTGCCTTCACTTTCTCATTCTTCATTTCTAATTCCTCATTTTTCATTTCACTGTACCACTACCGTTCTGCTCTGCAACGTATGCGCACTAAAGTACCCCAAAGCTCCTCCTGTAACATTGGTGACGGGATTGGCGGGTGTGGCGGAATTGCCGCCGCCGCCGGTAGCGCTGCGGCTTAAACTGTACCAGTATTTATAAATGGCAGAATCAATGCACTGCATGTCTATCTTAATAAGGTCGCCGGTTTTTATACTGTTATCTTCTTCGTCATCGTCGTTTTTGGGATAACGCAACTTGGTAGCGGTTAGGTTGCCATCGGTGAGTTCGTCGTTGCGCACAAAAATGGTCTTTTCTTTTACGCCGTTTACGTATTGAATAAAACGGTAATTATTGGCCACTTTTGCGGGATCATTGTACTGCACATTCGCCATTTTGCGTTTACCGCCGGGCGCTTCATCTTCGGTAAAATAAACACTGTCCATATTCACCTGGGCGGGCATGGTACTTGACGCCAAAAACCACTGGCCATTTACAGTTACCGACAGGGTATAGGTTTTACCGGTTGCGCCGGTAAGGTTGGTTGCCTGGTATACTCCTGCGGATGTTTCAGTTAATAGGGTAGTAGGGCCGTCCTTTTCGGTTATTTGTACGGTTGCGCCGCTTATGCCAATAAAGTCATTGCTGGCATCAAAATCGTGGGTTTGCGACAGCAATACCATACAGGTGCCGGGTTGATTGGTCAATACGCCTTCCACCACATATTTTTTATCGGCTGTATCCAGTTTTATATTCACTACTTTTTCGCAACTGGTACCTATCAGCAGAATGATGATTACAGCTAAATATCGCATGCATTAAAATTTAAAATTGTAAGAGATAGAAGGAATGAATTTGAACAACGCGGTTTGCACTGCTTCGGTTTTGGTGGGATCGGTTTCGCTTTGGCGGAACTCGATGGTATACGCATTTTCCCTTCCGTATGCATTGTACAGGCTGAACGCCAGTTCACTCAACGTGCGTTTGGTTTGTTTGAGGGTGCAGGTAGCGCCAAGGTCTAACCGGTGATAGGCCGGCATGCGGTAACTGTTGCGTTTGGTGTAGTAGAAGATGGGCTGGCCATCTACCTGGTATTTACCAACGGGGAAGGTAACGGCATCACCGGTATAGTATACCCAGTTGGCACTGAGCGTCCATTTTGGGTTTAGCTGATAAGTGCCAACAATAGAGATGTCATGCGTTCTATCCTGCCGGGCATTGTACCATTCGTTGTTATTAATGCCATCGATCTTACGTTCAGTTTTTGAAAGCGTATAACTGAGCCAGCCGGTAAAGTGACCGGTTTTCTTTTTAAACAACCATTCAATACCATAGGCGCGGCCTTTACCAAACAACAACTGCGATTCTATAGCATCCATATTGTTGAAAATTTCGGCGCCATCGCGGTAGTCGATTTGATTCTGCATGGTTTTGTAATAGGTTTCAACTGTAACCTCGTATTTATCACCCGCCAGGTTTTTGTAATAACCCAATGAAACCTGATCGGCTATTTCGGGTTTTATGTTGTTGGTACTGGCTACCCATTTATCGGTTGGCCGTGAGGTGGTAGAACTGCTGATGAGGTGCAGGTTCTGAACGTTTCGTACATACGATGCCTTTATAGAGGCTGATGGGGTAACTACATAACTCAATGCAAGCCGTGGTTCGGGGTTGAGGTAGGTTTTTACTATGTCGCCACTGTTGTAGTGTAGGGTATCGGCGACTGCGCCAGTACTGCCAAGGGTGTAAAAAT
>CBIMFG010000706.1:0-3744 GCA_966243125.1 uncultured Niastella sp. | reverse complement strand
GGAATCTATTGATGATGATATCGTGATTTTGAAACCTACCAATTTACCCACAGCCAATGCAAAGCCAGCTACCATTGAACGTGCGAAGGGCACGGTACGCGTGGAAGTTGCATTTGCATCACCTCTTCATAGCAAGGGCGGTCTGTTTCATAAAACACCCCGAACGGACGAGGCAAATGACCTTCAATACGTGGATCATCGAACATGCGAACCAGTATTTGTGCCTTGTAGAAATCGCCTTCATCATGCACCCACAGGTCATCGGCTGAAGCGCCTGCATTCAGATCAACGATCACCGGTTTAAAACCATCCAGCTTTATACCCTTGTTGCTTTGTGCACCAAAGATCAGTGGCTTGCCCTGCTCCAGGAACAACGTGTTATCGGGTTTGGTAGACTTCTCAGTGAACTGTTCAAAAGCGCCATCGTTGAAGATGTTACAGTTTTGATAGATCTCCAGGAAAGAAGACCCCTTGTGCTTATGACTTCTTATCAATAACTCCTGCAGGTGCTTGGGGTCACGGTCCATTGAACGGGCAATAAACGTAGCATCGGCACCCATAGCCAGTGCCAATGGGTTAAACGGATGATCGATACTGCCGTATGGCGTTGACTTGGTTACTTTATTCTTTTCTGAAGTAGGTGAATACTGACCTTTTGTTAACCCATAGATCTGGTTATTGAACAGCATTACATTCACATCAAAATTGCGGCGCAGCAGGTGAATGGTATGGTTACCACCAATACTTAAACCATCGCCATCACCGGTAACTATCCAAACACTTAATTCAGGGCGGGCAGCTTTTAATCCACTGGCAATGGCGGTAGCCCGGCCGTGGATAGAGTGCATACCATACGTGTTCATATAATAAGGGAAACGGCTGCTGCAACCGATACCGGAAATAATAACAATGTTTTCTTTTGGAAGTCCCAGACCCGGCATTATCTTCTGCACTTGCGCCAGAATGGAGTAGTCTCCACATCCGGGGCACCACCGTACTTCCTGATCGGTGGCGAAATCTTTCGGCGTTAGAGCGGGTATTGTAGTTTCACTCATAGATATATAATTGGTACAAAATTATCGGAATTACGTGACAATGAACAAGCCTAATTCATCGCTTAAATTGTTAATATATAAGCGGTAGCGTCAAATGCACATGAATTCATACATTCAGCTACAAAACTCCTTATCATGCAAAGACTTATAACGTGTGTTTGGCTGCTCATTTCGCTCAAAATGCTGGGTCAAAACAAACAATCTGTTTCCGTTACAGATATGCTTAAAATACAATCCATTGACCATGTTACCCTCTCCCCCGATGGTAGCAAAGTTGCCTTTACCGTAACAACCATAGAAAAAGATGGCGACAGCAAGCTGGATTATAAGTACGTAAGCCAGCTGTGGATGGTTTCCACTGAGGGCAATGCAATACCCAGGCAGTTTACGGCAAAAGAAAGTGCCAGCCAACCCGCCTGGAGTCCCGATGGCAAACAACTGGCGTTTGTGAGAACCGTAGACAGCAAGCCACAGGTGTTTTTGTTGTCGCTCGATGGTGGTGAAGCCATTCAACTCACGAAATATAAGTACGGCGCCAGCACACCTAAATGGCGGCCCGATGGTCAGCAGATCCTTTTCACGGCCAGTATTCCCCTCCCCGATCTTTTAAAAGATTCCATCCTGAACGCCAATAACGCCATTCCCGAATGGCCTTTGGAAAAACCAGGCTTCCCCCATAATGAACAGTTGAAAACCTCCCACGCCACGCCGGATCCCGATGGTTCGTTGGAAGAAGTAAGAGCTTACCTCAACAACAACGTTACTGATAAAAAGGCCAGGGTAATTAATAAACTCAATTTTCAGGACGAACGAAATATCAATGGCGATTTCAGTTTCAACGTTTACTTCGTAACCGGAACAAAACCCGGCGATGTTCCCACCGCGGTAACCCATGGCTTTTATTCATTTTCGAAAGTTGATTTTACGCCCGATGGCAAACAGCTTATTCTTTCGGGCGATGTAGATTCCTTACAACATCCCAATCGCTCGCAGGAAAATGAGATCTTTATAGCGAATGCCAACGGCAGTGAGCTTCGCAAATTATTGGGTGAAGATGGAAAAACATTCACCCAGCCTACCCTCTCGCCTTCGGGCAAATGGCTGGCCTTTCAGTTTTCAGGTATTAACCTGGTTAAAGTTCCGCAACTCGCCATTATGCCGGTGAATGGTACTGCAAAAGATATGATCGTACTGCCTTTTGATCGTAACAAGGAAGACCTGCTGTGGAGCGCCGATGAAAAATACCTGTACTTTACTTCACCCAGCAATGGCGGCTTTCCCTTGTATCAATTGAATGTAAGCACGAAGAAAGTTGAACAGTTAACTGATTACAACAGCGGCGTAAGCAGTTTTGATGTGCTCAATAACAAACTGGTGTATGTAAAAACCGAAACGGCCAATCCATTTGAATTATACCTGGCCGATGCCAATGGTCAGCACCCACAACGCATCAGTAGTTTTAATGACTCCTGGGTGCAGGGCAAACAACTCTCCATTCCCGAAAAGAAAACCTTTACCAATAACAAAGGAATGACAATAGAGTATTGGGTAATGAAACCGCTGAATTATGAGCCGGGCAAAAAATATCCCTTGTTATTGGAGATCCATGGCGGCCCTTCTGCCATGTGGGGACCCGGAGAAAATACCATGTGGCACGAATACCAGTTCTTTTGCAGCAAGGGTTATGGCGTTGTTTATTGTAACCCGCGTGGCAGTGGTGGTTATGGCGAAAACTTTCTGCGCGCCAATATTAATGATTGGGGCAAAGGCCCAAGCAGTGATGTGTTAACTGCTTTAGATAAAACCATTGCTGAAGGCTGGGCCGATACAGCCAAACTGGTTGTTACCGGCGGGTCGTATGCCGGTTACCTGGTAGCATGGATCATTTCACACGATCATCGTTTTAAAGCGGCCTGTTCGCAACGGGGTGTGTATGATCTTAATACTTTCTTTGGCGAAGGAAATGCGTGGCGGCTGGTGCCTAATTATTTTGGCGGCTATCCCTGGGAAGCTGCGGCGAAAGCAAATCTGCAACGCGAATCGCCAATTAATTACGTGCAAAATATAACCACACCTTATATCATCTTTCATGGCGATAATGACCGTCGCACCGGTTTTGTTGAAAGCGAAATGTTGTACCGCAGCCTGAAGGTATTGGGCCGGCCCGTTGAATATGTCCGGCATCCCAATGCCACCCATGAAATAACCCGTAGTGGCGATAACCGGCAACGCATAGATCAAATGTTGCGCACCTGGGAATTTTTTGAAAGGTGGATTAATTAAACAAGACCCAACCTCCCCCCAATGGGGGGAGGCAAGGAGGGGGCTTACTTCAGTTTAACCGCAATACCTATCTGACCAACGCGGTTATAATGGTCGCGGTTATTTAAAAGTCCGTTGTTGTTTTTTGAAATGTCAGCAATGCCGGCATTGTACCGGGCATAAAAGCCCAGCATAGGTGTAACCTGTATACCGGCGCCAAAACAAAAGGCAGCATCTACTTTTTTAAACCATTCATCAATTTCAACCTTGTCATCATCATTCTTACTATTCGCAGATAACAAGAACCCTATTTGCGGACCAAACTCCAGATAAAATTGCTTTACCGGGTAAAACTGAAACATGAGTGGAACATTGATATAGCTAAGCGCCAGCGTAGCATCATCTCTAAGACCAATAGGATATTGCT
>CBIMFG010000705.1:0-3746 GCA_966243125.1 uncultured Niastella sp. | reverse complement strand
AAATACCCGCCGACAATATTGAACGGGTTGAACTCGTAACCAATCCTTCGGCAAAATTTGATGCGGCCAGCACGGGCGGGATCATTAACGTGGTACTGAAGAAAAATAAAAAACTGGGGCTGAACGGAATTGTTTCGGCTGGTGGCGGTTCGCCGGATATTTACAATGGCAATTTAGGGCTTAATTTACGCGAGGGGAAATTCAATTTCTTCCTGAACGGAAACTTCAATCACTCTGGCGGTAAACCTAAATCAGAAACCTATCGCCAGGATAAAAACAATGGCGTTATTGAGGATTACTTCAACCAATATGCCTTTACCAATCGCAAACGGCAGTTTTATAATGTACGGTTTGGCGCGGATTATTTCATGGATAACCGCAACACCTTTACCTTAACACAAAGCTTTGGCGGCGGCAGGTTCAGCAACCTGGAAGATCAAAACCAGGAATACCTCGATGTTACCCAGCAACCCAACCATTATGGCTATCGCACGTCTGATGGCAAATCAACCAATGAACGCAGCAGCACCCAGTTCAGCTTCAAACATAATTTTGTAGAGGCGGGTAAATCTATCAGCGCCGATGTGAACTTTAACCATGGCAGCAATGTAGACAATACCAATATTCTGAACACGTATTCGAATCCGGATGGTTCCATTTATTCGCCCGAAAGCCGCATTCGTAACAATGGAACAGGCCTCAATAACCAGGTTACTTTCCAGGTTGATTATGTTGATCCGCATGGCGAAGACAGCAAACTGGAAACAGGCTTACGCTCCTATATAAATGATAATACGAGTGTGTTCAATTCCTTTTCGGTAAACAACGGCAGCGAGACCAAATTACCACTCAGTAACAATTATAAGTATCGCCAAATGGTGAATGCGTTTTATATAACGTACACTGGTAAAGTGCTGGGCATCGGTTACCAGGCCGGTTTGCGTGCTGAACAGTCTAAGTTCGATGGCGAGTTGGTTGACAGCGCCAAGAATTTTGGTTACCAATACCCCAACAAGATCAATAATTTGTTCGACGCGCTGTTCCCCAGCTTATTCCTGAGTAAAAAGATAGGGGATAACGATGAGTTACAATTGAATTACAGCCGCCGCATCAGCCGGCCCGATTTCTGGCAACTGAACCCATTTGTTGATATCAGCGATCCTTTGAACATTCGCCAGGGTAACCCTGCACTGCGCCCCGAATTCACCAATTCATTTGAATTCAATTACAATAAAACCTATCATTCAGGCAATTTCCTGGGTGTTATTTATTTCCGGAATACCACCGGCGACATCACCCGCTACAGCGATACCATCACCGCCGCCCAATACCAGCAATTGAACAATGCAAGCGTTGGGCCAAGCGCTATTTTAAACACCTTCATTAATGCGCAATACCAGAACCGCTGGGGTTCTGAACTGACCCTGCAACAAAGAGTAGGACAGCACCTTGATATTACGCCCACGGTAGATCTGCAATACAAAAAGGTAAAATCGAATGTGAACAATGTTGACCTGAGCAATGAAGGGTTTAACTGGGAAGCCAAACTGATCATTAATTACCGCGTGGTGTCAAAATCGGCGATCTTGAATAAATGGAGTTTTCAAACAACCGGTGGGTATGAATCACCTGAAGTGATCCCACAAGGTAAGCGCAAGGAAATGTATGGGATTGACATGGGCCTGCGCAAAGAGTTCCTGAAAAACAAAGCCACGTTCACCTTTAACATAAACGATGTGTTCAACTCAAGAAAACGGGGAACCATCAACGATACCGAAAATTTTTACCAGGATAGCTACCGCCGCTGGGATGTGCGCAGTTTCCGCGCTACGTTAACGTACAAATTTGGTAAAGCCGATTTCCAGTTGTTTAAAAAGGACAAAGAAAAGGGTGACAATGACAATGAAAACCGCGATTAAATCCCGTTACAGGTTTCAAGTTCCAGGCTACAGGGCTATATGAAATTGTATTCCCTGTAACCTGCAACCTGTAACCAGAAACCTGCTTCTATTTATTTTACAAAATCCACGTACATATACCGAAAGTTAATAACCATCTCCTTGAACTGATTCATAATGTCCTGACCAAAATTGCCGTAGTACAATTTATCTTTTGGGGTGTTGCTGCTTGTTTTTATGGCCACATCTTTCAGTACGGCAGTTTGCCCGGCAACGGTAATGGGAATTTGTGCCACACGATAGGCTTTTGATTTGGCCACACCACCTGCGCCGCCAATCTGCATTTCATACGAATAGCCGGCCGTATCTATCAGCGTTTTATAATCTTTGTAAAATGGCTCATTTAAAAAGGTAAACTGGGCGCCAGTGTCGAAGGTAAATGCCAGCGTATCGGTATTGTAACCAACGGAGATCACGGGCAACAATTCATCTACCCCAAAATTGCGAATGTTGCGGTCTACAGCCACCTGCGGTATGGTAAGGTTATATTTGTCGATGCGTATCTCCTGCATTTGTTCAATAATAGGAAAGCCGAGTATGCCTTTAATGGTGTACATGCCCCGCCCAAAGGAGAGGGCGCTGTCGGGAAAGATCATAAACACCACATGCTGAACCACAATACTGCCCACTCTTAATTCATCGGCAATACCCAAACTGGCCTGCACCTGTAAACCGGTAATGGCCCTTACTTTAAACTTCACATTCAATTTGCGCAGATAAGCTTTGCGGGCATAGGATTCCGTTATTACGGAAAAATTAGCGCCGGTATCAAATACAAAATAATAAGCGCTGTCAACAAAATTCACCGGAACGGTGATTAACCCGGCCAGGTCGCGGCGGTAACCGATCTTGGTTTCGCCGAGTATGGTTGTTGTTTGCGGCTGCTCGTTCTGTAAGCCTTTCCAGATAAGATCAGAATTATGAACGTCTTCCCGCTCCGAGGGCGACAAAGCATATTTGTATTTGCGTAATAAAAGCTGGGTGGTAACATGGGCCTCGCGGTATTGGTACAGCTTTACATGGTTATCGATCTTTTTCAACAGCAAATTGCCGATCTGGTTATACGAAAGCTGGGCTTTATACTCCTCCAGCAACCTGGTAATTTCATTGTTCGAGGTGGTTAGATCGTGAAAAAAGTTATGTAAAAATGCCTGGTAATACAATCTTCTATAAGTGGGCAACTCCCGGTAGGCATCGCTTTGCAAGGCCCGTTGCAGCTCAAAAAAGTGCCGGCGCACCAACAGGCTATCGAGCGGGTTTAAACCGGTAGCGTACAACGCAGATCCCGTACAAAAGCAAATAAAGAATAAAATTATCCGCATAAAGCTTGGTTTAAGGTATAAGGTTTAAAGTTTAAGGTCGTAGAATTTTAAAACTCGAAATCAATAGTAGATCTCAAAATTAGCGAACCAGTTTATACCTTAAACCTTAAACTTTAAACCGCGTATCTTTACCCCCTATGAAAAAAAATGAGCTGATCAATGAGCTGATACAAACACGCCGGAGCGTGTTTACACAACAATTTGAAGCGGGAAAAGTTATACCAGATGAGGTCATTTGGCAGGCGCTCGAAAACGCCAACTGGGCGCCCAATCACAAGTTTACCGAACCCTGGCGTTTTACCGTTTTTACCGGTAACGGATTGCAAAAACTGGCCGAACAACAGGCTGAGATCTATAAAAAATATGCCGGTCCAAAGTTCAAACAAAACAAATATGAGCAACTGCAGGTAACGCCCCAGCAATGCTCGCATGTGATAGCCATTGGCTGCAAACGCCATATAGATCA
>CBIMFG010000704.1:0-3750 GCA_966243125.1 uncultured Niastella sp. | reverse complement strand
CTGTATGGCGGCACGCAGTATTACTATCGCATTCGCGCATTGAGCAGTACAGCTGGGATGTCTATCCCCTCGAATGTGGAAACCACCACTACCCTGTGGGACCCGGCACTGCCCTTCTCGCCAAGAAATTTACAGGCAACAACAACCTCCGCTTCAGATATTGTGCTTACCTGGGACGATAGATCTGCCAATGAAACAGGGTTTAAAATTGAACGTTCAACCGATGGCGTGGCCTTTACCCAAATTGCTACAGCAGGCGTTGATGTTACTACCTACACCAGCTCAGGACTTATAAAAGCCAGCAAATATTACTATCGCGTAATTGCTTACAACGGGGCAGGCACTTCGTATTACAGCAACATCGCCAATGACATTACGCAAGGCGTAAATACAGCACCCACTTTTACGTTGGTGCGCGATACCATTGCCTGCAGCAAATCCTTTGCTTACAAAATACTGGTAACAGGCATCAAGGCAGGTTCAACAGCAGAAAGCTATCAGAAGGTAACCATGGGCGCCGTAAGCAGCAATGTCAATCTGTTTACCACGCTGTCATTCTCACCCGTATCAAACGACAGCGCGTGGCTTACCATACAAACAACCGGCAATGTAAAAGACAGCGCTACTATTACTATCACTGCTACTGATGATGGCGGCACCTACAACAGCGGCGCCGATAAATTCAGCCGCAATTTTAAACTGGTATACAACCCGCTTACCATTGCCGTTGCTTCATTGGAAGGTATTGCCATTGCGCCCTATCAAACCGCACATTTAACGGCATATGGCGATCGCGTTACCGATTACCGTTGGACGGATACTACCGGCATTGTAAGCGGTTCGCTCACCAGCAATAAACTGGAAGTACGACCCACTTATCATACAAGGTATACCGTTACCGGCAGCAACAACGCAGGTTGTTCGGCTCAAACCAGTATTGTAATTGGCTTAAGTGGAAATGTACTACCCAATGCCACCAATGTGATCACACCAAATGGCGACGGCAAAAACGACAAATGGATCATCTGGAACATCAACCGCTATCCGGATAATGAAGTGAAAGTGTTTGACCGTGCAGGCCGCCAGGTATTTTTCAAAAAGAATTATTTCAACGATTGGGATGGTACTTACAATGGCCGGCCATTAGATAAAGGTTCTTATTTGTACATCATTACACTAGGCCCCGGTATTGAACCTGTGAAGGGCGTGGTAGTTATTGTACGTGATCATAAATAATCAATCATTAATCACAGAAACATGAAATACAGTAATCTTTATAAAAGACTGATACCGGTTCTTGCCTGTATTGGCCTGGCAACTGCGGCTAACAGTCAGTTGACAAATTTTGGAGGTGGTTATTTTCAAAACCGGTATCTGTTCAATCCGGCTATGAGTGGTTTAAAACAGGAACTGGTTGTGAACGCTGCCTATAAAAAAGAGCAGCTCTCGTTTTCAGAAAGTCCCACCAACCAATACCTCTCCGCTGATTATGGCATTACCGATAAAGCAGGTGTAGGTATAAATGTAATTGCCAACCAGGCAGGCCCGTTAAAACAGCTCAGCGCCATGGGCACTTATTCGTATCACCTGGTATTTAGCGAAAAAAACAAATTGCACATGGGGCTTTCACTGGGTGTAAACAACAACCACCTGGATATTTCAAAAACAAATGGCGAAGTAGATGACCCCACGTTGTTAAACTATAATAGTAAGGCAACAAAGGTTGAAGCAGGGTTTGGCGCCGCATATGAGTATAACAATTTACTGGTACAGGCGGTATTGCCACAGCTGGCCAGCCAGTTTAAAAAAGAAGAAAACAACTGGGCTAACCGTCCACTGGCGTTTGCTGCTGTTTCGTATAAAATAAAACTCAGCGAGGAAGCCGAAGGCATTTATATGGAACCGATAGTTTGCTTTCGTGCTATTAAAAATGCCGATTACATCATTGATGCCGGTTCCGGTTTTAGTTTCCTTGATAACAAGTTTACTGTAATGGCCATGTACCATACTAATAAAAGCATTACAGCTGGTGTTGGCCTCCAGCTCATTGATCACCTTATGACCCTGAACACGATGTATCATTCCACTACCGGCGGGTTAAAAACCTTTTCAGATGGCGGACTGGAAGTAGGGCTTCGTTTCAACGTTTCGGGCATTATTAAAAAGTAATAAAACAGCACATATGTTTCACGCAAAATATTATTCCTGGTTATTGTTAACACTTGTTCTTTTTGCAGGGTCAGTGGCCAACAGCTGTAGCAAATCAGCTAAGGTTGGTCCATCTGAAATACCGGTATCAGCAATAGATACCACTACACCCGCATCGGGGGCGCCCCCACTCTATTGGCAGGAGCGCTGGTTAGATCATCGTCAGTATTTAACCCGTGTTGCCTATAATGATGAAGTAGCCATTTACTACGATAACAACATGGAGCGTAACATTACCTGGCCATTGGCATTTATGACAGATGTATGGAAGTATACCAAATCAGTGTATGGCAATTTTGGAAAAGAAAACCGCCTGTACTGCGTATTTCATCGTAAGAATTACAGCGGTGGCCGCACGGGTAATATCTTTGATGAAAACGATGATTACCGCAGCCTGGCAGATGTTGCTACCGATGGCAGTTTTGAAAATCCGGTTGAATGGAACATCGACGCCATTGTGCATGAAGTAGGACATATAGTAGAAGGCTCATCAAATGCAGTGCATGAATCACCTGCTTATACCGTATGGGGCGATAGCAAATGGGCCGAGATATTTCAATACGATGTATATTTGAACATTGGCAAGCCGGCAGATGCAGAAAGGTTAAAAAACATGTACATGGCCCAGTCAGACAACTTTCCGGTTACTGGCACCATGTGGTTCAAAAACTGGTTCTACCCCATCTATACCAACTATGGTAAAAGCCAGGTGCTGGCCAATTACTTTAAACTATTATCAATACACTTCCCCAAAAAAACGATCAGCTCAGGTGTTGAATACACCCGCCGTATGAACCTGGGCGAATTCATCCACTTTTTCAGTGGCGCTGCTGGTGTAAACCTGAAAGATCAGGCTACCCTTGCGTTTGGCTGGACGAGCGCTACCGATGCGCAGTTCACCAATGCCAAACAGGATTTTCCCGGTGTTACCTATAAATAACATATTAAGGTGGGTCATCTGTCAGCTGGCAGACGGCCCACCTTTTCACAAACAAACAAAAAGTAAATTTTAATGAAGCGCGTATTCTTAACTATGGTGGTATGTAGCAGTTTTTGTATAGCCATTTCGCAATCTGTACAAACAAAAAAACATTACGAGTGGACTGACCGTAACAACAATACCATTTACCGCAGCGACTCCCTCACCAAAAAAGGATTTACCCTCATCTTTCTGGTGCAGGACTCAGCTTTTAACACGGTTACCCAGCAAAAATTAACCGATGCCTTTTTTACTGTTTACCCCCAGGAAGTAAAACGCTTCAACAAAAATGCCTTAAAGAAAATCGTCTTCATTATTGATCCCTCCTACGATGGTGTAGCAGCTGCCAGCAATGGTATTATTCGCTGCAACCCCGGTTGGATGAAAACCCACCCCGAGGATATTGATGTAATTACCCACGAAGCCATGCACATTGTGCAGGATTATCACAAGGGCAATACGCCCGGCTGGTTAACCGAAGGCATTGCAGATTATGTGCGCTATAAATCCGGCGTAAATAATGAAAAAGGAGGCTGGCAGCTCCCCGCTGTAAAACCCGATCA
>CBIMFG010000703.1:0-3750 GCA_966243125.1 uncultured Niastella sp. | reverse complement strand
CGCTTTGGTTGCTGGCAGATGATACCGGGCCAAAGCTGTTGAATACGATCAGGAAGGCCACCTGTTTGTTCAACTCGTTTACGTCGCGTTTAATGAGCTGCAGAATGTTCTGCGCATCGGGATCATCTTTTAACGGACTATTGGGTGGTAGCAGAATGTCGAATGCAATATCTGGCTTCATCAGGCTCTTGGTGAGCACCGCTTCCACAATTACCTTACCGCGGTATTTTTTTACGTTTGAGTTGGCAAGGCTTACAGCGTCTGTTGCCAGATCACTGAAGCGTACATCATCCGCCTCGTATTCTGCCACTATCTTGATGTTGGCATCGTATGGGTCGCCCCGCCATTGAATATAGTTTCCTGCGTTTTCCTGTAATTTAAAAGGTTTGCGCAGCAGCGATTGAAAGTTGAAATTATAATTACCGCGATCGATATTATATACGCCATTGATGGTGAAATCGCCATCGGTACTAGCTTCCATTTTAAGGTTGCCATGCCCGTTCGCCTGTATGATATCACCAGTTAGCTCGTCGATGATCACATACATATTGGCCAGGTTGTTGGCCGTTACATCGAGCGCTACCGTAAGGTTGCTTTCTTCGGCACTGCGCACGGCTTTCATTTCAGTACCGTACTGTTTCCACACAATGAAATTGGCCTGTCCGCTTTCACGGCCGGTTTGGGAGCGGATGTACAGTTTGGAACTATCGGCGGGCTCACCATGCACATCCAGCTTCATGTCTTCCAACGGACCTTTGAAGGTGGCGTTGGCTTTAGCGTATAGGGTGCCAAAGAACGGGTCTTTGGTGGTATTGGTGGTATTTAACACCAGCAGTTTATTGGTGTTGAGGGCAAAATCAAAATACAGGTCGTCAAAGGCCTGGTGGTGTAAAACGCCTTTTGACAAATGAGCCGTATTACCAAATTCGTCTTTGAAGGCAAATGAGCCAAAGTCTATGGCGCCATCTTTAAAATCAAAAACAGCCGATGGAATTTTATACAATACGTTGGTATAGATAACGCGCAGCTCCCCATCGCGCAGTTGCATGCGGCCCAGGTATTTCAGGTTATTGGGCGGTCCCACAATACGCAGCTGCCCGGTTGCATACCCGTTCAGGTCGGTGAACACATCGTTCAGGTATTTGTCGAGCAAATTGATCTTGGTATCCTTGAAATTGCTGGTGATATCCAACGGGGCTGTATTGGCTGTGTCTGACAGATCATACAGCCCTTTCAAGTCGAAATTGAAGTTTTCGTTTTCTGAAATGGTGCCAAAGTTCACCTTGCCGGTGCGCTGGCTATAGCTGGCCGTTAGTTTAAGCTTACCAATGGAGTCGTTATCGAGCCGGAACTGTTCGGCGTCGCCATGCATATCAACCAGCAGTTTGCCAAAAGGATCAATGATATCTACATTGGCGGTCAGTAACCCTTCGAGCCGGTTATCGGGCACCACATACGGGGCAAAGTCGCCAATGTTTACCTTGGTGAGCTCAACTTTTATATCGTTGGTACTGCCTTCGTCGGAAGGGTGGGTGGTTACCAGAATTTCCTGCTGGCCGTTGTAAATTTTCACGCCATCGGCCGATACAAGCTCTTTACTCAACACCAGTTCTCCATTCTTTTCAATGGTCCAGTTTTTACCATTCACATCAAAGTTCGATTCGTTGAAGGTAATGCGCACACCGGAAGGCATGGTTTGCACCCGGGCAGCCAGGGCGGCTGAGTTGAGCGTTTGGTTGGCAGCTGTTGTTAACTGCACCAGCGACATATCATTTGCCGACCGCACCCGCAAATCGGTTCCCGGAAAATGCAGGCTATCGTTGATGTACACATCGGCAATGGTACTGGTAAGTGCCAGGGTATCATAAGTGCCGGCGCCTTTCAGGTTCAGGTTATAAAAGAGAATGTTTTTATAACCCCACTGCGGTATTTCTGCATTCAGGTCGAGCAGGTTTTCTTTGGTATTGATGCGACCGCTAACGGTGCTGTAGTTGAACCCGGTTAAATTTTTATCGATAAAGCTCATGTATTCATCCACTTTTTTGGTGGTGAACACAAAGCTGAAATTCTCGTTCTTCAGCGTGCTGCGTGATGGCTTTATATAGCTGGGATAATATTTGTTCAGGAATGATCTTACTGCATCGGGCAGGTCTTTGATGGAGAATTCACCTACCAGGGCGGCATCAAACTCATTGCTCACCACGGTGATCACCTTGTTGGTGCCCATGGCCTTTGATTCAATGCTCAATGAATCGAACGACATGGGTTTGCTGTTCTTGAGCACAGAGGCCTCGTAAATGCGGGCCGTACCCAGGAAGTTATCAATATTGCTGCCCGTAAAGTTCATTCTGAACTTACCTTTTACTTCAATGCTGTCGTTGGTTAGTTTAACATTATGCAGATCGGCCTTGCTTATTTCGGCGTCGAAATTAAACGTAGGTACCTGCTGGCTGAAGTCGATCAACCCGTTGAGGCGGGCCATTAAGTTGGGATCATTGCTGATCACTTCCCCATTGAACAGGCGTTTGGCCACCGTTCCTTTTACTACAATGTTCTGGTAGTTGTAATTATTTACATCGAGCGAGCGAATAAACCCGTCGAGTTTGGCATTGAGGGTATTCGATTTCAGCCCCTGGCCATTTACCGAACCTTTAAAGTTGATCTTGCCAACCTGGGGTGCATCCAGAAATTCACCCAGGGCAAACGACCTGGTTTCAATACCACCCGTATAAATAGTGGGGGCATTGTCGGGGAATTTCATATTTACGTCGGTTACTACTACGCCCAGTTTGGTTTCCAGGGTACCAAAGGTTACAAAGTCTTTTATAAAACCGGTGAAGTTGCCTCTGAATCGAACATATTCGAGTTTATCGAGCCGGGGTTGTGTAATGTCTTTCAGATCGGGCATAATAGCCACCGCATCGCGATAAGTGGTGCGGAATTCGTTTGCCTCAAAGTCAATATAGAATTTATCCATATTGGTCATACTGTTCAGGCGGATATTCCCATTGAGGTAAGTATCCTTGCCTGCTTCAATGACTATTTTACGGCCCGTGAGGTTTTCAATGGTACCTTTTACTTTACCGGTTAACCGGATCTCTTTTTTAAAGTTTTGCAGTTCAGGCGCAAAATAGGCAATATCATCGCTGTTGATTACGGCATTGGTCATGTCACCTTCCAGGCGCACTTTGTCAACAAAGTCGCTCATGTCGTCGAAGGTATTATAACGCATGGCAAAATAGTTCTGCAGGTGGCTGCGATTGGTTTGAATATCGAGCCGGGCAAACTCCATAGCTTCGGGATGCCATTTAACCCGTGCGGTGAGTTTTTTAACAACGAATCCGCTGCGCTCTTTGGTTGAAAGCTTTAAAACCGCCGAAAGCGTATCTTGTTTGAATGCTACTTTATCGAAGGTGGCGTTGATATCGGCAAACTGAATGTGGTTGCCGTCGAAATAAGGATAGGGCTTTCTCTCAGTATATAAATCGTTGAAGAAAGTGCCTTTTTTCAGCGTTAGGCGGGTAACCGCAATATCCCAGTTGCCAGGGTTCCAGCGCAGGTGTTTGGGATCGTTTATGATGGCAGTGGTATCGTCCTTGGGGCGCAGGGAATCGGGCCGGTTGCCGTCATAGTTGTAAATGGCGAAAACCGGTTTGTTGATCTCGATGGTATTGATGTGGGCGATGCGTTTTTTCAGGTTGATCTCATCGGCATCTATATCCATGGCTGCCAGTTGCAGGGTCATGTTTT
>CBIMFG010000702.1:0-3750 GCA_966243125.1 uncultured Niastella sp. | reverse complement strand
TTTCTTCCAGCATTTGAATAAGCGCTTCGGCACGTTCATCGCGCAGGTGCTGGCGATGGTATTCGAGCGGATCTATTTTAGCAGCATGCGCCAGTTCATCCATAAAACTTTCGTAAGCAAACCCGTTGGTTGAAGAATACACCGAACGCCACCACATAACGGGAATAGGCGATTCGGTAGGCACATCGGAAAAGCTATAATGTTCCAACCCATTAATAAATACTTCGGGCAAGCCTTCGGTGGTGCTGCCATTGAAATTGCTCTTATCAGCATGCGGCCATTGGTGGTCCATATTCTGCGCGGCCATTTTGGTTTGAAAGGCAGTAATGCGGCCATTGTCATTCATCCCGGCTTTGCATTCGTATACCGCGCCGGGACGAAAAGGCCCCTGTGTCATATCATCTTCACGCGTCCACACAACCTGTACAGGGGCTTTTATTTCTTTTGAGATCAATACAGCTTCAGTAGTATAATCGGTAAAGGCTTTTCTGCCAAAACCACCGCCCAGGAAAGTCATGTTAACCGTAATATTTTCCATGGGTAATTTCAATCGTTCGGCCAGGTCGCGTTGGATCCAGTCGGGCCCCTGTATAGGGCCCCAAACGGTGATTTTATCATCTTTTACATCGGCTACACAATTCAGTGGTTCCATACAGGCGTGTGCCTCGTAAGGTGTTTCGTAAATGGCCTCCAGCTTTTTAGCGGCTTTGGCGTAAGTGGCGTCAAAGTTGCCGCCGGTGCGTTGTGATAAACCGGTTTTTTTCAGGTCCTCTTTCATGCGGTTGTACAGGGTAGCGGTATCCAGGTGTTCGAACCCGGTAGCATCCCATTCTACTTTCAACGCTTTGCGGGCCTGCATAGCCGCCCAGGTATTGTCGGCTACAATAGCAACTCCTTCCCGAATGCTATCAAACACGGGCATTTGTACTTTAAAAACATGTTTCACGCCGGGCATGGCTTTCACGGCGCTGTCGTCGTAGCTTTTAACCTTTCCTAAAAAGTATGGACATCTTTCTACCACGGCATACAACATGCCGGGTAATTTTTTGTCGAGCCCAAACTCAGCCTTGCCATTTACTTTGTCAGGCGTGTCCTGCCGCGGTAATGGTTTGCCTATGATGGTATAGTTTTTTCGTTCCTTGAGGGCAACCTGTTTGGGGGGCGTTAGTTTGGCGGCTTCTTCAACCAGCTCGCCATAACCGAGTTTTTTATTGGAAGGCCGGTGAATGGCTTCGCCGTTCTGCGCATAGCATTCAGTTGCGGGCACATTCCATTTTTTTGCAGCAGCTTCCACCAACATTTCACGGGCAGTAGCGCCGGTTCTCAACAAATGTTTATAGGCGCCGCGTACCGTAGAACTTCCGCCCGTGATTTGACTGCCACCATATTTAGTTTGATGACCGGGACCAAAAGCGATGGCCACCTGGTCGAGCGATACTTCCAACTCTTCGGCAATCATTTGGGGAACGGCCTGAAAAGTTCCCTGACCCATTTCGGCGCGGTGGTTGATTATAGAAACCTTTCCGGTTTTATCAATAGAAATAAATGCGTTCAACACAATGCCGAGATCATCGGCTGTTTTAGCAGTAATTATGGTGCTTTCTTCTGCCAGGGCAGGAAAATAAAAACCTATGGTAAGTGCCGCGCTGGTAAAAGTAGAGAGCTTCAAAAACGCACGGCGATCAATGGAATGTTTAGGTTGCATAACATGGGTTGGTTAACTGGTTAGAAACTTTTTGCGGGTGGTTGTTTCATCATGGCCGCTGCTTTATGAATGGCTTTACGAACACGAGGATACGTACCACAGCGACAGATATTCCCCTGCATGGCAAGGTCAATATCGCGGTCGGTGGGGTTGGGATTGCGTTTCAGCAAAGCCACTGCCGACATGATCTGTCCGCTTTGACAATACCCGCATTGCGGCACCTGTTCTGCTATCCATGCCTGTTGTACCGCATGCGTGTTATCGGAGCTTATACCTTCAATGGTGGTTATTTTTTGATTGCCTACGGCCGATATGGGCATGGAGCAGGAACGAATGGCATTGCCATTGAGGTGCACGGTGCAGGCGCCGCACTGGCTCATACCACAACCGTATTTTGTACCGGTCATATTCAACAGATCGCGCAAAACCCATAGCAGGGGCATTTTAGGATCAGCTTCTACGGTGTGCATGGTGCCGTTGATACTGAGTTTGTAGGAAACCATAATGTGGGTGATTTAGGATGGTATCAAGTTACGACAAACACGACCCGGCTTCCAATTAATTATATTAATGGTAAAGGAATTATGCCCAACGCCGTTGGTCGAATTTGTATCAAAATATATTTGTCAACTGTTGTAACTTTAATATAGCAGAAGCACATAAATTTATTCCCATATGAAATGAGCTATAAAAATTTTCGAGCATCTTAATATTAACTGCGATGAAAATTTTTATTGCGAATTCCATGTGGCCAAAAAACAATTATAAATCGCACATGAAAGAGATTCAGGCCATTATACAGGCCTATGAGGAGGCGCAGCAACAGGGCAAACAAACTGCATTGGCAACAGTGGTACATGTGCAGGGCTCCTCTTACCGGCGACCCGGCGCACGCATGTTAATTACCCAGGATGGACAATTGACTGGCGCCATAAGCGGCGGATGTCTTGAAGGCGATGCCTTGCGCAAGGCCTTGCTGGTGATGGCGCAGCAACAACCGATGCTGGTAACGTACGATACCACCGATGAGGACGATGCCAAACTGGGCGTGGGACTGGGTTGTGAAGGCATTATTCATATTGTGATTGAACCCATACAACCGCAGCTGTCCGATAATCCCATTCAATTATTAAAAACCATCAACGGCCAGCGGCAGCATGCCGTACTGGTAATGCTTTTTTCGCTGAACGACCGACGCGAGGTACAACCCGGCACCTGTTTGTTGCAATTGCCCGGCGAAACCGTTACCGCCCGCATGACCAATGATGCTTTACAACAGGCATTGACCACAGACGCCAAAACCGCCTTTATAAACCAGGTGTCGGCCACCAAAACCTATATTTCAGAAGGAAAACAATTCACGGCCTTTATTGAACTGGTAAAACCGGCCGTATCGGTGGTTATTATTGGGGCAGGGAACGATGCCATACCCGTGGCGCAAATGGCGCATTTATTGGGCTGGCAGGTAACCGTAGCCGATGGCCGGCCGGCGTATGCAACTACAGCCCGGTTCCCCACGGCCAACCAGGTACTGGTTACCAAACCCGAAAAAGTAATAGAACAAGTGACGCCCGATGCACAAACCGTGTTTGTGCTGATGACACATAATTATAATTATGACCTGAAGGTGTTTAAACAGCTGCTCAACCAGCGCATACACTATATAGGCATGTTAGGTCCGCGTAAAAAACTGGTGCGCATGCTCGATGAATTAAAGGCAGAAGGCTTAGAGCCCACCGCGGAGCAACTGGCGGCAGTATTTGGCCCGGTTGGACTGAACATTGGGGCCGAAAACGCCGAAGAAATTGCATTATCCATTATTGCAGAAATAAAAGCAGTAACGGCGGGCCGCAACGGCGAGTCGTTGCGCAACAGCGCGGATACTATT
Source organism: uncultured Niastella sp. (assembly GCA_966243125.1). Taxonomy (GTDB): domain Bacteria; phylum Bacteroidota; class Bacteroidia; order Chitinophagales; family Chitinophagaceae; genus Niastella. The sequence continues at coordinate 157 of CBIMFG010000702.1, read as the reverse complement.
CATCCAAGGGTGGAGAAGGAGATTGAGGAGGTGAGGGTGAGTTGAGGAGTTAACCAGTTAACCAGTTGACAAATTAACCAGTTGACGAGTTGACAAGTTGACAAGGATTGATATTCAGGTTGTTTTCAATAGAGGGCTGTCTTTTTCTATTTAAAAA
>CBIMFG010000701.1:0-3754 GCA_966243125.1 uncultured Niastella sp. | reverse complement strand
GTATTTTAAAATAGAAATGCAGGACTTTTGAATTGTAAGGCTTATACTGAACTAATATTTTTCGTTACATAGTTTTTGGTAACTGTTTAGGTAAAGCCGGGCTTATAGGTATGCCTCATGAATATGGTTATGGTATACTTAAACATCCCGCCTATAAATACCAGCCCTTATATCAAGGACAGCTTTGCCTCCTTCGGGAGAGGAAAACCCAATGGCCTCATTTGATTCTTCCAAACTAAAATGCTTAGCTATTTTTGTTCTGAAATATGGCTGATGTATTATACTACTAATATCCCGAAGTGCTTTTTCAAGGTTTGAATCGTCTTGTACAGTTGCCGTTCTGAAATTACTAAAGCCTTTTATTGTAATACCGCGCATAAGCGAAGTTGTATGAAAACTGAATGGCGTTTGCTTATCTAAAAATCCATAGGAATATATGGTGGTATTAAAAGGAAGTATATCAATAATATTACTCAGCGTTGATCCTCCGACCCCATCAAAAACAACAGTTGCATTCAATTGCGCTGCTGTCTGTTGCAGTCTTTGCTTATACTCCCTCTCATTTTGAACAATTATATTTGTGGCACCTATTGCTTCCAATTCCTTTTTACCTTTTTCCGTTCGAACAATTGAAATGATGGGAAAATCATACATAAGGCACAATCCCAGCATTACAACACCTGTTGCAGAATTTCCGGCCGTACAAATTATTGCGGTGTGCCCCTCTTGCTCAACCTGCTTAAGAAAAGCATATGGTGTAATAATGTTCACCAGGGAACCGGAATAAAACTCCGGATTTGCATTTTCTGGAAGAACAGCACAATTCAGATAATGCATACATGCCAACTCACTCCAGGTACCAATTGTTTCTTCGCTTTGCCTTAAAGAACGATAGATGGTAACATTTCTGCCTTTGTAATAATTTGGCACACCCTCCCCCGGTTCAATTACTTTGCCTGCACCCGATACACCCGCTATACTGTATCTGCTCAACGGTATGCCACGGGGGAAAGCTCCGGCAATAAATAATTTGTCACCGGAATTTATTGCTGCGGCATACATTTCAATAATGATATGTCCTGCTGGTGCCTTTTCTGGTTGCGGTACGTTTTCCAGCACAATATTATTCGGACCGCTTAGAATAATTGCTTTCATTTCCAAACACAATATTATATTTTTTAGATTTTTTTGCCAACGCTTCTGTCCTATCAGCGCTATAAACAAAGACTAGTTTATAATTCGCTTACCTGTTGTTTGAATGGTTGTAGCATACCAGTTGATCTGTTGAAATTTTCCATCTTGCAGGGAAGTGAAAGATATCCAGGGATCATAACCCGGAACATAAAATGTTTTTTTATCAACCCGGTGCATATGGTATTCCATGCCTTCATTAACCTTCAGGATGGCCTTTGTTCCCCGTATCGAAATCCGAGCCCTGCCAATTCCCTGTATTTGGTAAGTGCCGGTAATCTGGTTTAGATTCTTTACATCCAAGGTATCCGCTTTTGGTTCGCTGATGGGCAAGTAATTGTCCTTACTCATAATATTAACCAAGGCAGAGGTCAACAGGGGCCTTGTCCACTGGGGCATAGAAGTATTGGTCATAAAAGCAATGGTAAACTGCTGTTCCCTGTCCCAGTAAACCCAGCTGTAAAAGCCTGCAACATTCCCCCAATAATAAAATGCAGTTTTTGTTTTGCCGGCATACCATGCGCCCAATCGCACCTGGGAAAGTTTCCCATTGATGAATACTTTTGAACTTATATTTTTGACAAGAGACTTACCCAATACCGGGTGACGATAGAAAGATTCGCCCCATCGGTAAAGGTCATTTGCGGAAAACCAGATATTGCAACCACCATAAAACCCTTCGCGGTCGCTGATGTCAAAAACCTGGAGGGAATCGTTTGTATAACGATAACCTATCGTTCGGCTTTGTTTCCAGTTGGCAAATCGCGCAGGCCGTACAAAAGAAGAATCCATTCGTAAAGGACTAAAAATTCTTTCCTTCAAAAATTGATAGTAACTTTTTCCACTGACCCGCTCAACTACAAGCGCAGCAAGGTCAAAACCCACATTATCGTAATAAAAATTGGTGCCTGGTGGATAAGATAAAGGAGGTTTATTTTTACGAAGTAGCTCCAGGTTAAGTGAAGTCGAAACAATGGCTGTATCCGGAGCCAGGTCAAAAAAATAGCCGTAATCCGGCAGCCCCCCAAGGCTGTGTGTAATTAAATTCCTTACTGTCGTGTTGGGATATGGATAACCTGGCAGGTAGCGTTGAACGGGATCGTTCAGGCTTAATTTACCTTCCTCTGCAAGCAATAAAATGGAGGTGGCTGTAAATGTCTTTGCATTGGAGCCGCCGTCAGCTGGTGTATCAGGAGTAAAAGGAACAGAATCTGAAAAATTAGCATACCCATACCCCCTGCTGAATATGATTTTACCTTTTTGGCCGATTACAATTCCGCCATTAAAAAGATGTTTCCGGTGCAGATCCGAAAGAAGCTGCTCAATAATTGACGAGCGGCTGTCCTGACCTGAACAGGGTAAACTAAAAACAGCAATTAAAAATGTGGCAGTAATGATAAGGCGGTAATGCAAAGCTTTTGAGTACATGGTTTATTTCCTGGCTTTAATATAATGCCCCTTTTCTTCAAAATACACCACTTCTTTAAAACCAACTGCTTTCAGGGCTTCGACTACCTGGCCCAGGGTATATTTATTAAACACGCTGTCCGGTGCCTTTTTTTGCTGTAGCATGGCTATGTCCGCCATATAGATATGAAAAGTACCGCTGATTTTTAAAAAAGACAGGACTTTCTCAAAGGGTGCTTTTAACTCACTCCAGAAATACACAACGTTTAAGCAAAAGATTTTGTCATAGTTGTTATTCAGTACAGGAATTTTCAGAAAATCACCATATTGCAATTGCACGCGCCCGGTCTCAATTAACTGTTTATTGTACTTGCTGGCTCTATTATACATCAATTTGGAAAAATCAATACCGTGGATGGTACAGGTGGCGCATCTTTCAGCAACCATCCGGATGCCGATTCCGGGTCCATACCCGATTTCCAATAATTTGTTTTGTGGTTGCAGGTCTAACGCGCTTATAAGCCTGTCGTAATTCTTTTGATTGTTCTTAACCATCAGGTTTGCGGTAAATATTCCAAACCATCCTGATGGTTTCCTAAATTGGGAAGCAATGAAATCCCGAAACATGACTGAGGCGTTTTAAACAATCAGTAATTTACAAAAACATTTACACCGGGATATCCTCCCTGGAAAAAGCTTTATCATATTGCAGTATTTTCCTTAACGCTTGCGCAAGGCAAATGTTTTGCATATACTAGCAAGGGTAACGCTTTAAATATTCCTCCCTGGGTGATATAATGATGCTGTCCTCCCATTTCCCGGCAGGACCAATGGGATGGAGCCCATACCTGCTTTCATCCAACGTGTATTGTTGCTTATCAAAAGGGGCCGGAAATGTAAAGCTTTCAATGTAATCCTGGTCCATGCCGCTGCGTATTAGGTCAAATGCAGGTTTATTTAATTTTTTATAATTATAAACCATATAATCAGCAAACATGTCGAAGACAACCAAAGCATATTCATAAGGCAAAATATCCTGGTTGATGTCATCCGCGATAACGCTGAGGAAAGCCCATTTCTTGTTTCCCATAGTCCGGAAACCCTTATGCGGTACAAACAGTCTCTTTTCGGTGACAAAAGGGCTTTTGTATAATAT
>CBIMFG010000700.1:0-3763 GCA_966243125.1 uncultured Niastella sp. | reverse complement strand
ATCAGTAAGAGTACGCAGTATGTATATGACAATGCGCCTAATTTTTTACTACCCAGCAAAATTATAGTGTCTGATGGTAAAATGGGTACCACCACCCGCACGCTGAAATATGCCTATGATTTTGCTAACCAGGGACCTTATGGAGCCATGGTGGGGAAAAACATACTTACACCGGTAATAGAAGAAGTAGAATATAATGCCAATAATTGGGAAATTTCACGTACCCGGAATGATTATGCGTATTTTAATAACAAATTTTTTGCTCCTTCTCTAAAACAAAAATCATTAGATGGTAACGCACTTGAACTTGTTGTTAAGTATGATCAATACGATGCTTACGGGAATGTAGTGCAAACAACCGGTAAAGGCGGAAATATAATATCCTATTTATGGGGGTATAAAGGATTATATCCAGTTGCTGAAGCGGATGGATTTCCTTATTCATACGTTTCGGCTGCCGTAAACAGTAATACATTGAATGTACCTGTCAGTGATGATGCCTTAAGAACTGAACTGAACCAACTGCGTGCTAATCCTCAGCTATTGTCATTGGTTAAAACGTATACCTATGCGCCCCTGGTAGGCGTAACTTCTGTTACCGACCCAACGGGTAATACCAATTATTTTGAATACGACGGATTCAACAGATTGGTAGCTGTAAAAAACAACGACCACTTGGTGATAGATAAACATGAATATAAGGAAAACGGAATATCATTGATGCCCCTGTTCTATACAAGCACACCGCTGCGGGCTATTGCACGCAATTGCCTGATGCCAGATGGCAGCTTACCCGGCGATCCTGTTTTCCTGCCCGGCGGAACGGTAACGCAGCCCGACAGGTATTCGGCCGAATCACAGGCACTGGCCATGTTGGAAACGAAACTGGGCCAACCCACCAATGCATACTGCATGGATGTTTCTAAAATGGCCCGCTTCGATCTGATGACCTACTTCTTTGCAGGTGTACCGGATATCTGGGTCGACTTCTTTCAGAACGGAGAACTGGTTGGGTCATATAAATGTGGAAACGCTAATACGACTATAAGGTCCATCTATCTTCCGGAAGGCGATTACCAGATAAACTTCAGATATGGCCCTCAATACAGAGGAAATGCTTTCTGGTACTGGATAAATGCTTCAGACAACAGCATTCCTTATTTACAGGTACGTGCCGGCGTTACTTTCCATTATTCGGGAAATGTAAATTATATGATCCTTGTAATGAATGATTATTGAGTGGGAAGTAACCCTACTTCCTTACTCACCGGAAATAGATTCACGATGACTAAACTATAAACAATGCATTCAAGATATATTATTGCTGCTTTGTTACTGATAGCCACAGCCGGGGTGCAGGGGCAGGCAGTGCTTCCTGCAGCGTATACCAGTACTATGCCGGTAAATACAATACGTACATGGAATGCCATTAAACCCGTTACTGATGTGAATCAGTTAACGCCGGCAACGCCACTCACCGAGGCCAGATTAACCGCCAAATACTTTGATGCATTTGGCCGGCCATTGCAATTTGTAGTAAAGCAGGGTTCTCTTGCAACAGATCCTAATAATCCAGTATCGGCGGCCACTGCCAATGATATGGTGAGTTCTTACGTATTTGATGCATTTGGCCGCGAGCAGTATAAATACCTGCCTTATCCTGCCAATACCGCACAAGGCAATACGTCCTTAAATGATGGCTTTTTTAAATGGAACCCTTTTGCACAGCAGCAATCTTTTTATAATGGTTACCTGGCAGTCCAGCAGGGAGAAGTGAGTGCAGGAGGAAACTGGGCTTATGCCAAAGCCAATTTTGAACGATCACCGCTGGATAAGATCACTGAAAGTTTTGCTCCCGGTGTTAATTGGGTAGGTTCCGAAAGCACCAATGGAACGAATGCCAACCGATCGGTAAAGGCGATAAACTGCAGCAACACTTCGTTGGATGAAGTGAGAATATGGAATGAAGCCAGTCCGCCCATTCCCTGGGATGGTCTGCCGGTTTTTTCATCACCCGGTACGTACCCTGCAGGTGAATTGTTTAAAACTATCACCGAGAATGAACAAGGTAAACAAGTGATAGAATTTAAAGATAAAAAGGGATTGGTGATACTGAAAAAAGTACAGCTAACGGCGCCCAAAGATAACGGCGCTGGTTGCAACCACGATAACTGGTTGTGCACTTATTATTTGTATAATAGGTTAAGCCAGCTTTGTTGTGTGATACAACCGAATGGAGTGGCCTTCGTCAGCAACAATAACTGGAATCTCTCCGATGCTACCATATTAGCCGAACAGTGTTTCCGGTATGCCCATGATGTACGCGGAAGGGTATATTTGAAAAAAGCGCCTGGCAGTGGAATCGTAAATATGGTATATGATGTAAGAGACAGAATGATAATGCTGCAGGATGCTAATATGCGCCTTCAAAACAAATGGCTTGTAAATATATATGATGATCTCGACAGATTGATACATACCGGACTTTGGTTAAACAGTACGGGCGCCCTTAACCCATCGTATCCTGTTATTGCGGGCAATATACCCGCCACTGGCTGGGAAACATTGACACAAACTTTTTATGACGATTATAACTGGGCTGGCAACCCTTTTGGCACTGTGCGAAATACGGGCAAAGACCTATACCTGGAGCCGGTTGGTACAGGCTACCCTTACCAGCAAGCAGTGGTGCAAAGCAATATGACCAAAGGACTGATTACCGGTAATAGAATAAAAATACTGGGCACTTCAGACTATTTGTACAGTATTAGCTTTTATGACGATGAAAAGCGGCTTATACAGGTACAGTCAACTAATATTACAGGTGGCACAGATATACTCACTACCCAATATACCTGGGTAGGTAAACCGTACATAACAGTTTTAGAACAACAGAAAAACGGAAACGGCGCACAAACCACAGTAATTGTAACAAAGAATACCTATGATGAATTGGGACGGGCCGTTAAAATAGAAAAAAAGTTAAGTAACACGAATATAGACAATGGCAATATGGGCCCTTACAAAACGGTGGCCCAACTGGAATACGATGCATTGGGCCAGCTAAAGAAAAATAAACTGGGCAATAAACCGGGTGCAGCGGCAGGCGCCGCACTGGCTAACCTTTCTATGGAATACAATGTAAGGGGCTGGTTGCTGTCGATAAACAAAAATTATTTAAGCGCCGGCAATAATAATAACGATGAGTATTTTGGAATGGAGTTAGGATACGACAAAAACGGGAACCTGGGCGCCTTTGGCTCCCCTCAATATAACGGGAATATCAGCGGAAATATCTGGAAGAGTGAAGGCGATCAGCAAATTCGAAAATATGATTATACTTATGATGCCACGAACCGCCTCACCAATGCAGACTTTAACCAGTACGTTTCTGGTAGTGGGCCTTCTGCTGTGTATGATAAATCGGCCGGAATCGACTTCAGTGTAAACGGACTTTCGTATGATGCCAATGGAAATATTTTAACGATGAACCAAAACGGTATATTGGCTATTAATTCAGGTCCCATAGATAACCTTACCTATCATTATGCCACAAACAGCAATAGATTGCTGAATGTAATAGATGGTGTCAATAATGCTCAAACGAAACTGGGCGATTTCAGAACTTCAACATTACATCCCCAGCAGAATAAAACAGCCACTACCGTAGATTATATGTATGATGCCAATGGTAATATGGTAACAGACCTTAATAAAGACCTGGTTCATTTTAACGGCTCAGATGGAATTACTTACAATGTGT
>CBIMFG010000699.1:0-3765 GCA_966243125.1 uncultured Niastella sp. | reverse complement strand
ATGCTGCTTACATTTGTTACCAAATTCGCTCAGCATCTGTATTTTACTCAATTCATCCCCCTGATCGCGTTTTAAAAAAAGGTAGTGGTCCACTAAAACCATAAAGTTTTCCACTAAATTCATTAGTACAAATTTACTAAAACTATTAGTATTTTTGGTGTGCAATCAAACAAATAATTATGGGTTTTCCGTCTCCGGCAAAAGATTACCAGGAGGATGTGATTGAATTGTCGCAATACCTGGTTCAACACCCTACCGCAACTTTCTATTTCCGGGTTTCAGGCGATAGTATGATCAATGCCTGTATGCCACATGGTTCCCTGCTGGTGGTTGACCGGTCAATAAAACCCACCAGCGGCATGATAGTGCTGGCTGTTGTTAATGGCGAATTTACCGTGCGCCGTCTTGTTAAAACCAGTAGATCACTGGTACTGCACCCTGAAAACCCTATTTATAAACCATTGGTAGTCACAGAAGAAATGAATATGCAGGTATGGGGCGTAGTAACTGCCGTGGTAGTGAAGTTTAAATATGAAAATAATGATCGCGTTGGTTGACTGTAATAATTTTTATGCATCGTGCGAGCGGTTGTTTCAACCCCGGCTTCAAAACAAACCTATTGTTGTACTCAGCAATAATGATGGTTGTGTAATTGCCCGGTCAGATGAAGCAAAAGAACTGGGCATTGAAATGGGCGCGCCTTCTTTTTTAATAGAAGACACGCTGCAACAACACAACGTATCAGTTTTTTCTTCCAACTATACCTTATACGGCGACCTTAGCGACCGGGTTATGACTACCCTGTCGCAATTTGCCGATCAACTGGAGGTATATTCCATTGATGAAGCCTTTTTAAATCTTTCTTCTTTTCGTCATCATAATTTAACCGACTATGCGCAAACCATTCGCAATACAGTGCTGCAACATACCGGCATTCCTGTTTCCGTTGGTATTGCGCCTTCTAAAACACTGGCTAAAATGGCCAACCGGCTGGTAAAGAAAAGAAACAAACAACTGGGCGTGTACTGCATCGACACCCTGGAGAAAATGCAATTCACTTTACAAAACACGCAGGTAAAAGATATTTGGGGTATCGGCAGTCAGTATTCGAAACTGCTTACCAACAACGGTTTCATTACGGCCTGGGACCTTAGCCGGGCGCCGGAGGAGTGGGTGCGGAAAAATTTATCGGTTGTTGGTCAGCGCATGTACAATGAGTTGAAAGGCATTTCCTGTATCACCTTTGAAGAAATGCCGCCCAAAAAGAAAATGGTTTGCGTAGCCCGTGGGTTTGGAAAAGTATTAAGCGACAAAAACGAAGTAATGGAAGCACTGGCCAATTATACAGCCATGGTAGCGGCTAAACTGCGCAGTGAGCAACTGGTAACCAATACCATCCAGATCTTTGTGCAAACAAATGCCCATCGCGCCAACGAACCGCAATATTTTCGCTCCCTCACCATTCGGCTGCCTGTAGCTACCAACAGCACCAACGAATTAATAACCCATGCCCGCCAGGGATTTGAAACCATTTACCGCCCGGGTTATAATTATAGTAAAACAGGCTGTACAGCTATGGAATTGATACCGGTCACTGAAGTACAATCCAATATGTTTGATACCGAAAACAGGGCACGGAATTCGCAACTGATGCAGGTGTTGGACAAGGTAAACAGATCGTTTGGTAAGAATACCGTACGGTTTGCCTTGCAGGGTTTTAGTTCGCGGTGGAAACTGCGGCAATTAAAATTATCGCCCTGTTATACCACCCGCATTGAAGAAGTATTGACCATAAAAATCTGAGCCATGCACAATCCGTTTGTTTTACTGACAACCCGGTTGCTGGAATCGCTCATAAAAGCGGACAATACTTTTTTTGTGCGCCAAACCTATCCCCGTGGCAAAAACCAGCTCGATCCGCTGAACAAGGCCGCTTTTTTATTTACCCATTATACGGATTACAGCCGCGCAAAAACCCATTACGATGCGCTTGACAACGATCCCAACAAGTTTTTGTATAATATAAACGAGCCGGAGCATTATGAAAAACTGTTCATTGCTGCCAGCCAGCCCCAAGGGTTTCATATTTACAGTCCACTGGTGCAGCAACCCTGGAAGCCTACCGCGCCTATTGCCGCCAAAATCCGCAATTACATCAATCAAAAAATGGGTTGGAACCCGGGCCGCAGTGATGCCGTGAAGGCCGATCTTTTTATTCAGTTTGGCGAACTTTTCATTACCTTAAAGTTTGGGATTCATGAGGTAAAATTACCGCTCGCAGAAATTGAAAATTTTTGATGCATGTGTTACGATATTTCCTTTTCGTCGAACATTCAGTTAATAACAGATTATTTGCCTGACCTGGTAATTGATCAGCAATTGAATTTTGATTTTGATATGGCCATACATGTGATGGCGCAGGCCTACCGCAAATACCCGGTTATCATCAATGATGCCGGTACTCATAAACTAATGCCATTTGAATGGGGCGTAATTGCCGATTACATGAACACCCCGGAAAAAATAAAGCAGAGCCGGCAATACATGTGCAATGCACAAAGCGAAAAGATCATCCAGGATAAAAAGTCTTTCTGGCGAAGGATCCGTTCAAAAAGATGTTTGATTCCGGTGACGGGCATTTTTGAGCACCGCGAAATAAAAGGGTGGAAAAATAAAGTGCCCTATTTTATCCACATCAAAGACAGACCCATGTTCTGCATTCCCGGGTTATATCATTACTCTCCCCTTCCCGATGTGGAGACCGGCGAAATAAAAGGAACTTTTACACTTATTACGCGGTCGGCCAACTCCGTGATGAAACAAATACACAATGGCGGCCCCAATGTGTATCGCATGCCTTTGTTTCTTCCTAAAGAACTGGAATTAAAGTGGCTGCAACCCGACTTAACCGATGAGGGTATACAGGAAATATTGGATTTTGAAATGCCTTCAGCGCAACTGGATCATTGGCCGGTATTCACCATTCGGAGTACCAAACCCCGCCCCGACAGTAAGGAAAAAACAGCGCGTTATGAGTGGCCAAACCTGCCCCCATTGGGCGTTGACGAAAGCCCGGAGCAAAAAACACTGTTCTCATAGTAAAACTACTCCATCCCGTATTTGAAACAATAATATAAGTAATTGCCCGTTCTTTAGTTCTCACTACCGGGGATCGAGGAAACGTACTGTGGATAAGCCATCATCCGAAAAATGAGTACCGGAACAGAGAATTTAGCATAACCCGGCCTGTAAGGTAAATAGCGTGTAACACATCGGCGAAAGAAGTAAGGTAGAATTTGATTGCGATGCCGTAATTCCGCTTCCATCCCCAAGGCTTTTCCACATCTGTTCTGCATGTTATTACGACAGAAAAAACACGAGACAAACCGTAGAAATATACTGTTGATATCCTACTAAAATTGATATTGGCAGAACAGAAAACTTTTTATATTTTTTCAAGGACTATAACTTTACTGTTATTAAACTAATCCTTTTAATCCCATGAAACTCAACCAGATCGTATTTAATGGCCTGCTTCTGTTTGCAAGCAGCTCTGTAGCGTACTCACAAACAATTACTACCGTAGCCGGTGTTGTAGGATCTCCCGGATATGGGGGCGATGCCGGTCCTGCTAACAATGCCCGTTTTAACCAACCAAGGGCGGTTGCTACCGACAACGACAACAACCTGTACATTGCGGATATGCGTAACCACGTTATCCGTAAAGTAAATTCCAACGGTATCATCAGCACCGTAGCTGGTAAT
>CBIMFG010000698.1:0-3766 GCA_966243125.1 uncultured Niastella sp. | reverse complement strand
TTCGCCGACATCGTGTTTGAGATCGTGCCCGCTGATGAAGAGTGGCTTAAAGAAAATCCTGACAAAGGATTCAAGTTCGTGAATGATATCTTCGGTGGATCTATCCCCCGTGAGTTCATTCAACCCATTCAGAAAGGTTTTGAATCAGCTATGGGTACTGGTGTACTGGCCAGCTATCCTGTTGAGAATGTGAAGATCCGCATCTTCGACGGTAGCTACCACCAGGTTGACTCTGACGGTATGTCGTTCGAGTTGTGTGCAAGAGCCGGTTTCCGTGAGGCTGGCCGTAAAGCACAACCTGTGTTGCTGGAACCAATCATGAAAGTGGAAGTTATCACTCCTGATCAATACATGGGTGATGTAACCGGTGACCTGAACCGTCGTCGTGGTATGCTGGAAGGCATGGATACCCGCGGTAATGCACAGGTTATTAAAGCCAAAGTGCCATTGAGCGAAATGTTCGGTTACGTAACGCAATTGCGTAGCTTGTCTTCAGGTCGCGCTACCAGCACCATGGAGTTCAGCCACTATTCTCCTGCACCAACCAACATTGCAGAAGAAGTGATCGCCAAGTCAAAAGGCAAGGTGAAAGCTGACTAATTGAGTTCTCATATCTCTTATATAGGCCCCTCCGACTAGTCGGGGGGCTTTTTTTATGTGCAAGGTTTGGGACACCACCTATGGCGGCACTGGCGAAGACAGGGCCTGCCAGTCATGGTTATATTGCCTATCGTATTAAGCCTAATTCAACGGTGCAGTTAGGCGATACTATAAAAAATACAGCTGGTATTTATTTCGATTTCAATTTACCTGTTGCAACCAATATCAGCAAAACGGTGGTGATGGGGTGAATTTAAAACGCCCATTGTATTAAGTGGAATATCAAAAAGGCGCCTATGTATTGCGAATAACGGTTAATGATAAAATATACCTGCATAAGTTACTGATACAATAACAGTTTGTGGCAGATGTGTTAATGAAATTACAACAATGAAAAGGGCATTAAACTTACGCGCTTTGTGTGGCTCTAAATAAACAGAAAACACATTGTAGAACAACTAAAAATTCATTGTATGAAAAAATATGTTAACCGCATCATTTTAGCAGCAGTACTGGTAGTTGGATTTTCTGTTGCATCATCTGCACAAGTTGTAGTAAGAGCTCGTTTAAACGCCCCGGTTGTAGTACGTCCTGTAGCGCCTTCGCCCCGTCACGTATGGGTTGATGGTGACTGGCGGCCCCGTCATGGTCGCTACGAATATCAACAGGGCTATTGGGCTGCACCCCGCCGTGGCCGTCACTATATACCAGGTTATTGGGCGCCCCGCCGTCAGGGATACGTATGGATTGAAGGTCGTTGGGGCCGCTAAACTTAGGGAAATGTTATAATTACGGATCAGGAGTATATATACCAAAACCCCGCTCATTAAATTGAGTGGGGTTTTATGGTAATATCGGTAATAATAGTTTGCGTTCTATGTCTTAATTTCCTGCCCCAAAATGTATAAACATGTCAGTCAGACGTTTTCTATTAATTGTAATTGCAGCATTCGTACCCGTTGTACTGTTTGCCCAGGAGGGTATTAAATGGAACAAAGCAGGTAATGGTTATTACCAGTTTGAAGAAGGGGAACTGGGTTTGTATACCCTGCCCAAGCAAACCAAAACAGTGGTCCTTTCAAAAAAGCAGTTAACCCCCGAGGGAAAAACGTCGCCGCTCAGCGTGCAGAGTTTCAGTTTTACTGCCGACGATAAAAAGATACTGTTGTTTGCCAATACCAAGAAGGTGTGGCGTTACCGGACCAAGGGCGATTACTTTGTATTTGATACCAATACCGGCGCATTAACAAAGCTGGGGAAGAACCGGCCGGCATCGTCGCTGATGTTTGCCAAGTTTTCGCCCGATGGCGCCAAGGTAGCTTATGTAAGCGAATATAATTTGTATGTAGAAGACCTGGCCAGCGGCAATAGTCAGCAGCTTACAATGGATGGCAACCGCAAATTCATAAACGGCACCTTTGACTGGGTGTATGAAGAAGAGTTCTTTTGCCGCGATGGTTTTCGCTGGAGTCCCGATAGCAAACATCTTGCCTACTGGCAAATAGATGCCCGCAAAACAAAGGATTATCTGATGGTTGATAATACCGATTCTATTTATCCTTTTGCGGTACCGGTTGAATACCCCATTGCCGGTGAAGCCCCATCGCCTTTTAAAATTGGTGTGGTAGATATTGCCAGCGCCAAAACACAATGGATGGATATTCCCACCGACAACGTATTACAAAGCTATGTGCCCCGCATGGAGTGGGCTGCTAATAGCAATGAACTGATCGTTCAGCATTTGAACCGGTATCAAAACCAGAGCGACCTGCTGCTGTGTAATGTTCAAACCGGCGCTTCGCAGGTTATTTATACCGAAAAAGATTCTGCCTGGATAGATATTCAACCTTTGTGGGATGAAGATTACAGCTATGGTGGCTGGGACTGGCTCAGCGGGGGCAAGGAGTTTATATGGGCTTCTGAAAAAGACGGCTGGCGTCATTTATACCGCGTTACCCGCGACGGTAAAAAAGAAGTAAAGATCACCAATGGCGATTACGACGTCATGAACATTTCCGCCATCGACGAAAAGAACGGGTATGTATACTTCTTAGCATCACCCACCAATGCAACGCAGAAATATTTGTACCGTACCAAACTGAATGGCAAAGGCCCGGCAGAAAGAGTGTCGCCAGCCAATCAGCAGGGAACACATGAATATGACCTGTCGCCAACGGCTACCTATGCCCAGCATATCTTTTCAAACATTGCCACGCCTTTCACCGTTGAGATGATCAGCCTGCCCGATCATAAAGGTTTGAATGGCGGGAATGCCGTGAATGACGCCATTGCCAAAGCCGATAAAAACAGCGGTGTTGAATTCTTCAAAGTAAAAACAGAAGAAGGTGTTGAAATGGACGGCTGGATGGTAAAACCTAAAAACTTCGATGCCAATAAAAAATACCCGGTTGTGTTTTATGTATACACCGAACCCTGGGGGCAAAATGTAAAAGATCAGTTTGGTGCTGCCAATGCCTGGCTGTACCGGGGCGATATGGCGGCTGATGGTTATGTTTACATCAGCATCGACAACCGCGGCACACCCGTTCCCAAAGGCCGTAACTGGCGCAAGGTGATCTATCGCAATATTGGGAAGATAAACATCCGCGATCAGGCAATGGCCGCTAAAGAAGTGTTTAAATGGCCATTCATTGATACTTCCCGCACAGCAGTATGGGGATGGAGTGGGGGCGGTAGCGCTACCCTGAACCTGCTATTCCAATTTCCTGAGCTCTACAAAACAGGCATCTCTATTGCGGCAGTAGGCAGCATTTTTACTTATGATAATATCTATCAGGAACGTTATATGGGTTTACCGCAGGAGAACGCGGCAGATTATACGCAGGGTTCACCCGTAACCCATGCCAAAAATTTAAAGGGCAACCTGTTATATATTCATGGTACCGGTGACGATAACGTGCATTATCAAAATGCGGAGTTGCTTATAAACGAACTGGTGAAGAACAATAAGCAGTTTCAATTGATGAGTTATCCCAACCGCACACACAGCATTTCAGAAGGCGCCGGCACCCGGGTACACCTGAGCACTTTATATACTACTTACCTGAAGGCACATTGCCCGCCGGGTGGCAGGTAATTGCATGCCATAGAATTGCTCATTGAACCTTTCTTAACAGATACCATTTTAGATTTCGGCTAACTTGTC
>CBIMFG010000697.1:0-3770 GCA_966243125.1 uncultured Niastella sp. | reverse complement strand
ATTCCAGCGAATGGCAAACTCAGCACCATTAGGAATCAAAAGGCCGTTGATAACATAGGTAATGGTTCTGCGATTATTAGCTGCATTGCCATCTAAGGCACCTACTGTACCCGAGCCGTTCGGGGCAATAAAATCGAGGCCATCTGCATCCGTCCAGGTACCGGTAGTAAGGTTGGTGGCGTTGGTGCTGTATTGAAAATCCATGCGATCGTTTCGGCCTGTTGTGCCCAGGCGCCACTGCTCACCTGTGTAGGTAATGGTTAAGGAAGTCACCGGAGCGCCGGTGTTATTGATGAAGAAGGCGCCAATAGTTGGCACCAGGCTTCCTGAGCGGGTTTCACCAAAAGCTCTTTCGTTGCTGCCGGTTGCGCCGAAACTGTAAGTATTACCTGAGAAAGTTCCACCTGAGCCATCTGATGCGGCATAGGTGGTATTGGCATTTGTACCAGTTTCATTAAACAACCAGCCGGTAGGCGTAACGGAGGAGGTAGTAGCTGCTTCCAGCGTGTTAAAATCCTGGTTGTACGAACCGGTGAAGCTAATGGTTGAAATATCTTCAGACGTGAGGTTGATAGAAGCCGTAGCTACAGTGATGGTGTAAGGCGTAGTGGCGCCGGTTAAGTTGATGGTAATGCTTTCAGTGCTTTCTACTGCGCCGTCGTCGATCACATTAATGGGAATAGTTGCTGAAGTTTGCCCGGCAGGTATTGTAATACTTCCATTATTAGGATCGGTAAAATCGCTTCCCAACGTTGCGGTGCTGCCGGTAAAATCATAATTAACGGTAACGTCAGCAGCCGGTACCGATGACAGCGAAATATTGAAATTACCGTTGGTAACAGGCTCTGCCAAATTGTTTCCAGGTGTTACCGAAACGTTGGTGGTAACCGTTCCATTATTGCTATAACTTAACTGCACATCATCTATGCCTGTAGAAGCCCTGTTACCTGAGCCGGTAGCGGCGGTAGGGGCAGTAATGCGAATCCATACAGGTTGACTGATATTATCCAATGCGGTTGCAAAATCAATTGCAACGGTATTATTGCTAAACGTGCTGTTGCCCGTGGTGTTGGCGGTTCCCACGACAGTGAATGTGGTGGGCGTGGCGCCTATGCCGTAGTCTACACGCCAGGTAGTAGTTCTTGTTGACGTGTTATCGAGCGATTGCAATTTAAAACTCATTAAAAATCCAGTGAGTCCCGTTGTATTATTCAGTTGTAATACAAATGCACCACCGGGATCGCCCCCGGGGGTTACGGAGCCTGTTTGACGAAGTCCCAGCGCACGGTCGGTACTTGCATTTTGTTCAGTAGTAGTGCTGGCCGCATTTAACCCATCAGCAGAAGCGAAGTTTTTGAAACCTCCGCTTGTATTCTTCCAGTCAATAGCGGTTCCGGTTGTTGTCACTGTGGCAACAGTTCCCAACGCGGTGGCTGTAGCGCCGGTTCTAACGGTCCACCCCGCGGGCAGGGCTGTTCCAACATTGTCGAAGTTTTCGTTGTAACTGGTACCGCTAAGGGTAACCTGGGCAAATAAATCAGGACATGCTATCAACAGCATACCCATGAGTAGTAGGTACAATTTACTCATTGCGTGCATAAAGGTTTTGAAGGAAAAAAATTAACGGTTATTCAATGATACTGGCACAAGTAGAATGTGCTACCAGTTAAGGATTTTGCGGGTGTGGTGGTCGGTTCCAAAGATAGAAGGCCTGTATTATGCAAATGTTACGATAGGCCGTAAATACAGGGTTTTATACATACATTATTTCGAATTGTAAGAAGCTAACATTGAAAATGTTAGAAGCTGACAATATTCTAAAGGGATTAATGAATATACTTAATTACGCAAGGACACAAAGGTTGAGTTATTCACAAAGCTGCCCTGGGAAAGCATGCCTGACCTCCCGAAACTACCTTTTCCTTTCCGCCAGGCTGACAATTTTGCCGATTTTGTGCCCTGAGGGCCCAATGGCACTCTCTTTGGTGAGGTTCAACCCATACTATTAAACTGCCAAAAACGATAAATATGCAAAAAGGGACCATACAGGTACAAACCGAGAACATTTTTCCAATTATTAAGAAATTCCTGTATAGCGATCACGATATTTTTCTTCGTGAGCTCATCAGCAATGCTGTAGATGCTTCCCAGAAGCTGAAAACCCTTTCTTCCATAGGGGAGGCCAAAGGGGAAGTGGGGGAGTTAATGATTGAAGTAAAGCTTGATGAAGAAGCTAAAACCATCACCATTTCCGACCGCGGTATTGGGATGTCGGCAGCTGAGGTGGAAAAGTATTTGAACCAGGTGGCATTCAGTGGCGCCGAGGAGTTTGTGAAAAAATACAAAGGACAGAACGAGAACGCCATCATTGGTAAATTTGGTTTGGGTTTTTACTCGGCCTTTATGGTGAGCGATAAGGTAGAAGTTTTTACCAAGAGCTTCAAAGACGATGCACCGGCTGTTCGCTGGGAGTGCGATGGCAGCCCCGAATATATGTTGGAAGAAACCAGCAAAGCAGAACGGGGTACCGATATCGTATTACATATTAATGAAGAAAGCGCTGAGTTCTTGGATTCGGAACGCATTCGTGGCATCCTGCTTCGTTTTTGTCGCTTTTTGCCCGTGCCTATTTATTTCCGTCATAAGAATGAAGAAGCGGATGCGCCCCCAATCAACAATACCCAGCCTGCCTGGAAAAAGAAACCATCTGAACTAAGCGCAGAGGATTACCAGAATTTTTATAAAGAACTGTATCAGTATAACGAACCACCGTTGTTCTGGATCCATCTGAATGTGGATTATCCGTTCAACCTCACTGGTATTTTGTACTTCCCCAAAATAAAACAGAGCTACGAAATTCAAAAAGACAAGATCCAATTGTACAGCAATCAGGTATTTGTTACTGATGAGGTGAAGGATATTGTTCCTGAATTTCTGATGTTGTTGCATGGGGTAATTGACAGTCCGGATATTCCATTGAATGTAAGCCGCAGCTACCTGCAGGGCGATCCGAATGTGAAGAAGATCAACAACCACATTACCAAGAAGGTGGCCGATAAACTGGAAGAGTTATTTAATAAAGAAAGAAAGGAGTTTGAAGGAAAATGGGATAGCCTGGGCTTGTTTGTGAAGTATGGAATGATGACTGACGACAAATTCCTGGAAAGAGGTAATAAATTCCATTTGTTTGAAGCCTCCCCCAGCCCCTCCAGTGGAGGGGAGGAAGGCAGCGCTAAAAAGTTCTATACGTTAGAAGAATTGCGTATGGCAACTGAAACCCTGCAAAAGAACAAAGATGGCAAACTGGTTATTCTGTACACCACCGATACCGTGCAACAGGATGCTTACATAAGAGCGGCTGAAGCCAAAGGTTATGTAGTGGTGAAAATGGATACCCTCATCGATCCTTCATTTGTTAACCAAATGGAATCGAAATGGAATGATGTTACTTTCAATCGCGTGGATTCGGATATTGCTGATAACCTGGTTGACAAACAGGAGAACCTGGATAGCGTTTTAAGCAAGGATGAAGAAGCTGCTTTACAAGGTTTGTTCGATATTAAAATGGCAGGTCTTTCCATGACGGTTGAAGTGAAAGGGTTAAGCACTGATGCACCGCCGGTAGTGGCTACCCGCCCTGAGTTTATGCGCCGCATGAAAGACATGGGTGCAATGAGCGGCCCCATGGGCAGCTTTTATGCAAATATGCCCGATGAGGTTACGCTTACCGTAAATGGTAACCACCCCATTTATCAGCAGGTGTTGAAGAA
>CBIMFG010000696.1:0-3774 GCA_966243125.1 uncultured Niastella sp. | reverse complement strand
AGTCAGGGGGTAAATGTGAAGATGCAATAGTGAGTGGTGAGTGGTGAGTGGTGAGTGGGTTGCTGATTTTACAGTCATCTGCACTATTCGCGAGCCTAACTGGTTAACTGGTCAACTGGTCAACTCGTCAACTGGTCAACTCGTCAACTGGTCAACTCGTCAACTGGTTAACTGGTCAACTCGTCAACTTGTTAACTCGTCAACTGACCCCCGTTGCCTTGATGCCTCGATATCTTTCAGTTTACTAACCAGCTCGGTTCCTAAACCATCAACATGTTGTTCAATAAACGAAGATAACCTTGCATCATTCGTCATGGCAAGATAGCAGGCAACATTATCGATGATCATTTCACCGTTGTTTTCAGCTATCAGTTTATCGATAAACTTTTTGTTGTCTTCGATATTCAGGTTGGCTGCTATGTATTTATCAATTTTAAGAATGAGATCGAGGAAGAAATCAACGGAAGAACCGTAAATGTTCTGGTGGCGAAAGTCGTATTTGGTAGGGCCGTAAATGTATTCGTTGCGTCCGGTTTTATTTGTTTTGATCCATTTTTTTAATTTTTTGGAACCCACGTAAGGCAATATTTCCAGGCCAACGCTGCTGCCAGCCATATTGCTTCTTGAGCTCCAAAAATTGATCTCAACAAAAAGATCTTTCGATTCAATCTTTACCCTGGGCCGGCTCTTCGTATACTTATAGCCTTTCTGTTGATAATAAAATCCTATAGCCTGACAAAAGGCATCAAAGATCTCAGCGGGCGGAGTGTGTTCGCTTTGATTGGTGAGAATACTATCTTCAGTCCAAAAAGTTGTCATAAAAATTTGCCAAAACCGGATGGATTTTGACAGTAATTTACCGATTATTTGCTCGTCAATCGTGATAATAACGATTTTACCCGGCACTTGGTTGACAAGAAAATACAATTAAATGTAGATTAAGCAGATACAAATTAAAGAAGTAATGCGATCTTGATTAGAATCATGGAAATGATAAAGAATTCCAGCATATTTATCAATGACCGCCGTCATTGTTTTAACTTTTTTTATGTCGTAAATTCATAATTGAATTACCAGATGGAGATCCGTTAAGGAAGAGGCTAGTAAAAACTGTAACGCTATTGTTTGAAAAATAGAGGCAAGAAACGGGACAGCAACTAACTGCCGGTAAAAACAGAATAAATCTGTTATCTTAACGCGAAAACCTGATTGGTTAAGCAAACGCTGATAGCATAATAGGTTTTAATTAACTACAAGCTACCAACGTTTATTTAAGCGATCAGCCCTGCGGCTGATCGCTTTTTTTATTTAATAATATATTTGATCGTTCTCATTGGCATCACTATCGAATGCAATCCATCATTCAACGCATGGTTCAGCTCAAGCAATGATTTTTCCAACAAATAAGTTTGCAGCATAACTCTGAAGTCAGCTTTATTGGCCGGTACAAACTGACTTCCTTTTACGGTATCGAGGTAAGCTTTCATAAAAAAGCCCCCCATATAATGCGCCCACAGGCGAAGGAAAGGAACGTACTTCGGCATATTGTCTTTTACATGATGGTTTGCGTGAAACCCTTCAAAAACTACATTGTGAAAGGAGCGCAACATGGTGCCTACATCGTGCAGTGGTGAACGCTTCAATCTTCTTTCACTGTAGGGGCGAAGCGGATCGCCGCCGTATCCTTTTATCGCAATGTCTTTCCCCGTGAACAACACCTGACTCAGGTTATAAAAACCATGAATGCGGATCTTAAATACATCCAGCTTTTTATCGTAGATCTTTTTAAAAACAGCCAGCACAGCATCGCGGTGTTTGAGCAGTACTTCTGCTTCGGGTTGCAGCTCTTGTGGCAGGCGGCCCAGATTTCTTTTCAGGTTTTGAAATACTTCCCGCACCAGTGAAACCATAGCCGAGTATAACGATCGCTGATAATGCAGGGAAAATTCTTCAGGTTTGAAATCTTTCAGGTTGGTGCCCGAGGCCAGTGCCAGGTGCATTTCGCCGGTGCGCACCCCAATTAACCGGGCCTGATCGGCTGCGCGGCTGCCCAGCAGGTCTTTTAGTTCGGGGGGCAATTGTTCAAACGCAACAGGGTCGGTAAGGCTGCCCTGCGATTCCCATGAAGGCAGGTTCTCCTGGTTCAGGGCGAGTATTCTTTCTATATAATTATATACGCGCTCCTGCATAAAACTGTAGCCGTTACCATGGTTCTCCACCATCACCTGTAACATACCTGTAGTGATCATGCCTTTATCAGTCATCCACTCAATAGCGCCCAGGAATGGCGGCACGCGTTCAAATTTGGCGTGTTGGCTCAGGAAATGCGTTATTTCTGCATCGGGGTTTATGTAGTAGTCCACCCTTCTATAAATAGATAAAAAGAAATTGTTATCGTAAGTGATGGCGCTTACATAGCGGTTGCCTTCGTATATTTTGGGTTTTATATCATCGTGTTGGGCCGCATAAGTACCCAGGGCGCCGTTGTTATAGAACTTTAACTGGTTGTTTTCTTTCACTACCAATGCGTCGTTGTGCAGGAGCTTTTGAAAAAGCCATTGTTGAAAACTGGTTACATACAGGGCATCGCATAAAACGCCTTCCTGTTCACCCGCCTGCATATGTGCAATGATAGAGTTTGGAAAACTGTTCCCCAGTTTTTGGGCTACGGCGTTCTTAACAAAGGTTACCATTAACTGGTACATTTCGGGCAGGCCGCTTTCGTAGGTTACTTCCAGCAATAATAAAATTGCCTCCGGCGAAGAAGGAATTTGTAGCTGGTTTATGATCTCTACACTGTACACCGGTTTGGCCCTGCCGGTAAACCACCTGCTTTGTTTGAGGTAGGCCGGCAGAATGGCATTCTCCAGTTCTGCCCGGGTGCTTTTTTGCAGCAGGTCTTTAAACTGGTTTACCTGTATGAAAGGGATCGCTTTTTGTTCATCAATTTCAGGATGTGCTTTTTCGATCGAGAACCACAGCCAGGTATGCGGCGCCAGCGTAAAGAAGTAGGTTTCCGCTTTACCAACGGCCGGGAATTTATTCCGGCTCATCAATTCTATCAAAGCAAAACCTTTATGCCCTTCCAGCGGCACTTCGGCCACCTGTGCAAACTTCGACAGGTTCACTACGATTAGCAATGTTTCCTCTTCATACTTCCGCAAAAAGGCCAGCACTTTGGGGTTGTCAACATTCAAAAAGGTTAAATCGCCTCGCCCAAACGCCTTGTGTTTTTTCCGCATGTTTATCATGCGTTTCATAAACCAGAACAACGACGAGGTGTTGCGGCGTTGCATTTCTACATTCACCGACTCGTAATGATATTCCGGATCAAGGATCAGCGGCAGGTACAATTGATGCGGATTGGCATAGGAAAAACCTGCATTGCGGTCGGGCGACCATTGCATGGGCGTACGTACACCATCGCGATCGCCTAAGTAAAAGTTATCGCCCATTCCAATTTCATCGCCATAATAGATCACCGGTGTGCCGGGCAGGGCGAATAGCAGCGAATTGAGCAATTCAATTTTTTCCCGGTTGTTTTCCATTAAAGGCGCCAACCGGTGGCGAATGCCGAGGTTAATGCGTGCTTTGGGATCTTTTGCGTACGTCTTATACATGTAATCCCGCTCTTCATCGGTCACCATTTCAAGCGTAAGCTCATCGTGGTTGCGCAGGAAGATGGCCCATTGGCAAGTATTGGGTATAGCAGGGGTTTGATCAAAAATATCGGTGATGGGGGAGCGGTCTTCCATTTGCAGTGCCATAAACATC
>CBIMFG010000695.1:0-3775 GCA_966243125.1 uncultured Niastella sp. | reverse complement strand
TCAACCTTATCAACTCAACTCTATAACAGTAATCTCAGGCAAAATCCCTATTCTGCCCGGATAACCGATAAAACCAAACCCACGATTTACATATAACTTCTGATCGCCGGTTTCATACAAACCCGCCCACTGCTTATACATGTACTGTACGGGGCTCCATTTAAAACCAGGCAATTCAAGCCCGAATTGCATGCCGTGCGTATGGCCTGCCAGTGTAAGATCGATGTCATTATACTTTTTACGCACTTCTGCATCCCAATGGCTGGGGTCGTGGCTCATGAGTATTTTAAAGGGATATTGTTCAGAACCGGGATAAGCATCGTCCATTTTGCCATACTTACTGAAGTTGCCTTTGGCGCCCCAGTTCTCTATACCTAACAATGCAATGCGATCGCCGCCTTTTTCCAGCACCACATGTTCATTCATCAGCAATCGCCAGCCCATGTTCTTGTGTACCTGTTTTAACTGTTCCAGGTTCTCTTTTTTGGCTTCAACACTTTCCCACTGCACATAATCGCCATAATCATGATTGCCCAGCGTTGAATACACGCCCAGCGGCGCATTCAGCTGGCTGAACACGTCCATATAATCCTTCATTTCAGAAGCCCGGTCATTTACCAGGTCGCCGGTAAACAGGATCATATCGGGCTTTTCTTTCAGGATCTTTTTAATACCTCTTTCCACGGCTTCCTTATCGGTAAAACTGCCGCTATGTATGTCGGAAATGTGCACGATGCGCATGCCCTTAAACGCTGCGGGCAGGTTTTTAAAGCTCATACGCAGGCGGTTTACCTGGTAGCGGTATTTATTACCAAAGCCATACACCAGGGTGCTGAAAACGGTTCCACCAACGGCTAAACCCAGCCAGCTCAGAAAAACCGAACGGGAAATTCCTGCCCCATTTTGAGCAACTTCAACTGGCTTTTGCCCGATCTTTCCAATTATCCAGGTTCCTGCCCGGCGAATATCATCCACCGCAAAAAACAGGGATGCTAATAGTTTAGAAATGATCAACCCAAATACAATGGCCCTTGAATAGGTGACCGCCCAGCGCGGCCAGTTGTCGTGATTTACGTAGGGATAGGTAAATACAAACAACAACCCCACAACTGAAACTGCCCAATAACCTATAATAATAGCCAGCCGGGCCTTTGATGAGGTTGGCAATACTACCAGTAAAGCCTGAAAAACATAAATATCCACCAAGGCCATTATGCCCAGCAGAAAAAAGAAAAAACCTGAATTACGCATGATTGTCTTTGATTGTTACTTATAACATAGACGAACCACCAGCATTAAAATTGTAAAAATTCTTCAACCTGCTGGTCAATGGCTTTTAAAGTACCGGCATCGTGAAAATCGCCGGTACTGCCATCCATAAGGTTATGCACCAGTGAAATAGGCAGTTTATTGGGATAAACCACCACGCGCAGATAATGTAAAATGCTTGTTAAATGCTCCAGGCCGCGCAAATTGCCGCCCCGGCCGGTGGCCACACCGGTGAGCAGCGCTTTTTTGCCCCACCATGTTTTTTTATAATCTGAAATATCAAACATCAGCTTTAACACGCCGGGAATGCTGCCGTTGTATTCAGGAACAATAAAGATGAATTTATTGGTAGGAACTAATATGTCGTTTTCCAGCTGTATGAACTCAGGGGTTTTATGAATATACGTCCAACCTTCCAGGGTAAGAAAATTGGGGGTAATGTTCTTTGATTTTAAAACCTGTTGATAATGCCGGGCTACTTTTTCGGTATTACTTCCGGGCCGGTTGGTTCCGGAAACGATGGTATAGATGTCGCTCATTGTATTATTAACGTTGGAATAAAGTTCTTAGTTCTCAGTTCTTTGTTCTGAGTTCTTAAGTTTGCAATTCAGAACTAAGAACTTAAAACATAAAACAAAAACATACTACATGAATTTCACTTATTACGGTCACTCCTGCTTTTCTGTTGAGATCAAAGGTACAAAACTGTTATTCGATCCATTTATTACGCCCAACGAATTAGCCAATAAAGTAGTGAATGCCGATACGGTGGAGGCAGATTACATTCTGGTTTCGCATGGCCATGCCGATCATACTGCCGACCTGGTAAGCATTGCCAAACGCACCGGCGCCAAAGTGGTGTGCAGTTATGAAATTTACGAATGGCTGGGTAAACAAGGTATAACTAATGTACATCCTATGAATACCGGTGGCAAATGGAACTTTGGCGACTTTACCGTGAAAATGGTGGTAGCTCATCACTCCTCTGGCTTACCCGATGGTTCATATGGCGGTAACCCTGTTGGTTTTATTGTTACTTCTGAAGCGGGTAATTTTTATTACAGTGGCGATACAGCGCTTACGCTGGATATGCAACTGGTGCCTACCTGGGCCGAACTGAATTTTGCCGTGCTGCCCATAGGTTCAAACTTTACCATGGATGTGGAAGATGCGGTGCGTTGCGCCGGTATGATCAAATGCCAGCAAATTATTGGGGTACATTACGACACATTTGGCTTTATTAAAATTGACCATGCTGCGGCCAAAAAAGCTTTTGCCGATACCAGCTGTGTGTTGCATTTGCCAAAAATTGGCGAAACTGTGGAAATGAAAAATTAAGAATTAGGAATGAAGAATTAAAAATTAAAAAGGAAAAACCGGGTGTAGCCTGGGGATTTTCCCGGGGCATTTTCCTGTTAAAACCCGGAAAAACAACGGCTTGTAAAATATTAAAACATTAAATGCTGATAATAAGCCTAATGTAATAATTTTGCGTTCCAATTTGGGCATCCTCCATTTTTTGGGGGATGCTTTTTATTGTTGAGTTAATACAATTTTATTCACTATCGGGCCTTCAGACTGTATTGAATGCGGTAAATAAGTATATTGTCACCGAATTTTGCCCTTTCTACGGTTTACATACCGGAAAAGACGAAAGGACTGTGCTGATTTTTCGTGTTTTTACGAGGTGCAGTGCCTAATTAAGTGAAACCAATTTAAAAAATCCAATCACCTGCTGAGGCAGGTAGGAATGTAATTAATCACTATGGCCCGAGTAATTGGAGTAGCCAATCAAAAAGGTGGAGTTGGGAAAACTACTTCCGCCATCAACCTGGCGGCCAGCCTGGCCGTTCTGGAGTTCAAAACATTATTGGTAGATGCCGATCCGCAGGCCAATAGTACCAGTGGTGTAGGTTTTGATCTGCACAATATTCAAACGAGCTTGTACGATTGCATGGTAAACGGTACACCGGGAAAAGATGTGATCCTGAAATCAGAAATTCCCAACCTGGATATCATTCCGTCGCACATTGACCTGGTAGGTGCTGAAATTGAGATGATCAATTATCCCAACCGGGAAGGTGTATTAAAAAACATATTGGAACCGGTGAAAGACCAGTACGATTTTATTATTATCGACTGCTCCCCTTCACTGGGTTTAATAA
The DNA here is from genome assembly GCA_966243125.1 of uncultured Niastella sp. Taxonomy (GTDB): domain Bacteria; phylum Bacteroidota; class Bacteroidia; order Chitinophagales; family Chitinophagaceae; genus Niastella. The sequence continues at coordinate 341 of CBIMFG010000695.1, read as the reverse complement.
CTGTAAACGCCCTTACCGCAGCTGATTCGGTGATGGTACCGGTACAGGCAGAATTTTTTGCATTGGAAGGTCTTGGCAAATTATTAAACACAATTAAGATTGTTCAAAGCCGTTTAAATCCTGATCTGGCCATAGAAGGCATCTTAATGACCATGTACGACGGCCGTTTACGCCTGTGCACACAGGTTGTAAATGAGGTGCGTAAGCACTTTGATGAAATGGTGTTTGATACTATTATCCACCGCAATGCCCGCATTAGCGAGGCGCCCAGCGTTGGGAAACCGGTTATCTTGTATGATGGTCAAAGTAAAGGGGCTGTCAACTATCTGAACCTGGCCAAA
>CBIMFG010000694.1:0-3783 GCA_966243125.1 uncultured Niastella sp. | reverse complement strand
GCTACAACGATGCGTTGGCGGCCTTTTCAATAGTAGAAGACCATCCCAATTATGGCCGGGTAGTGCCTTTTTACATTGCCAGCATCCGGTACTCGCTGGGGCAAAAAGAACAGGCGCTGCAATATGCTGAAGCAAAATTGAAAAGAGGCAACCTGGATTATGATGTGCAAATGCGCCAGATGGTGGGACATGCTTATTTTGAGAAAAAACAATTTGATAAAGCACTGCCTTACCTGGAAACCTATGTGAACAAGGCAGACAGCATAAAACGTGAAGATATTTACGAGCTTTCGTATTGTTACTATGAAGCCAAGAACTGGAATAAAGCGATAAACGGGTTCAAACAGATAAGTGGAAAAGAAGATTCACTGGCGCAGAATGCCATGTACCTATTGGGTGATGCCTATTTAAGAACAGGTCAAAAAGCAAATGCCCGCAACGCTTTCTTAATGTGTGCCCGCAACAGTAGCAACGCCAAACAACAGGAAGTATCACAATATAATTATGCAAAACTTTCTTACGAGCTCGGTTACCAGGACGTAGCCCTGGATGAGCTGCAGGAGTTTTTGACCAAATACCCGCAATCAGAATACACCAACGAAGCAAAAGAGTTGCTGGTAAATATGCTGGCCAGCACCAATAATTATAAAGATGCTCTGACGCTGCTGGAAAGTGTAAAGAACCCATCGGCCAATTCCCGCAAATTATACCCTGTTATTTTGTACGGCCGGGCTACTGAATTAATAAACGATGGTATGCTGGTAAGCGCCAACGACCTGCTTACTAAAGCTGAGGCAGACGCGAACAATACCGGCGTATTACCACAAATACAATTCTGGAAAGGCGAGATCAGTTACCGGTTGAACAAACTGGATGATGCCATCCGCTACTTCTTCGAATACCAGAAACATCCCATCTCTTATATAGAAATAAATCCGGCAAACGCCAATTACAACCTGGGTTATTGCTTTTTGAAAAGAGAGAATTATAACCAGGCGCTGGGATTTTTTGAAAAGGTGGTAAAAGATCCGAAGATCAATGCCGGCACCATGGAGCAGGATGCGTATGTGCGCAGTGCCGATTGTTACTATATGAACCGCGATTTCAAAAAGGCATTGGCGATGTACGACAAAGTGATCAGTTATAGCTGGGCTTCAGGCGACTACGCTACCTTTCAAAAGGCTATGATCTCCGGGGTTAGTAACGAGAAAGAGAAGATCAATTTACTGGCTACCATCAGCCGCCGTTACCCGCAATCGAATTTATCGGCCGATGCTAATATGGAAGTAGCCAATACTTATATTGCAGCCGAACAGTTTCGCGAAGCCATTCCTTTCTTAAAGAATGTGATCAGCGACCCAACTTCATCGCTGAAGCCCAAGGCTTATTTGAAAATGGGGATCGCTAATTATAACCTGAACAATGACAACGAAGCGCTGAAACAATATACAACGGTACTGCAACAGTTCCCCAATTCACCAGAAGCTGATGCTGCATTGGAAAACGCCCGTATTATATATGTAGAGCAAGGCAAAACAAGCGACTATGTAGCTTTTGCCCGCTCAATGGGTAAGGAAATTACCAGCAACCAGGAAGATGAGCTGATGTATCAACAGGCGGAAGTGCAATTCAATAATGGCAATTTTCCCGTAGCAGCTAAGAAATTTGAGGAATATCTTACCCGTTTTCCTGATGGTAAGTTTGCGCTGGAAGCCTTGTACTACAAGAGTGAAATTTATAATAACGCAAAAGATTACGCAAAAGCAGCAGAAGGATATGAAAAATTATCTGACCTGGTTCCCAATAAATTTGGTGAAAAGGCCCTGTTGAATGCAGCCCGCTTGAACTTTTTTGAACTGAAGAACTACGAAAAATCAGAGAAATACTTTACCAAGCTTAAAGAATTCACCACCACACAGGAAAATAAACTGGAAGCCATGCGTGGATTGTTGCGCAGCCAGTTTCAATTACAAAAATGGAATGATGCGGTTACCAACGCCAAAGACCTGTTAACGCAAAAAGGTATTGGTAGCGATGATAAAGTGATCGCTAACATGGCAATTGCTAAGTCCTTCCAAACTTCCAACCAGTGCGAGCAGGCGATCACTTATTACCGTCAGGTTGTTTCGCTTAACAAATCGGCCTATGGTGCAGAAGCGCGGTATGAAATTGCCAATTGCTTCTATGTACAGGACCGTTTGAGCGATGCAGAAAAAGCGGCGTTTGAAGTGGTGAATAAATCAGGTTCTTACGAAACATGGGTAACCAAAGCCTATTTATTACTGGGTGATGTATACCTGAAAGAAAAAGATTATTTCAATGCCAAAGCTACTTTCCAAAGTATTGTAGATAATGCGAAGTTGGAGGATTTAAGGCAAGAGGCGGATCGTAAGTTGAAACTGACTCAGGAGGAAGAGAGGAAGAATAGTAAGGTAGGGGGATAGAGTTGACAAGTTAACAAGTTGACGAGTTAAATTCACCATTGACCATTCACCATTCACGAATTACATTTTCCAAATGAACATACAATTTAGAAATATAGTTTTCTTAAGTGGTATTCTTGTTGCTACCAGTTTACAGGCGCAGGAGCCTAATAAAGGAAAAACGATTGATGTAACCTCTCAGTTCAAGCCGGTATTACGGGAAGCATCAAAGATCAATTTTAATGCAACGGAGCCTGCGGTAGATACTACCAAACCCCGGCTCAATTATAATATACCTGCGCAGAATTTATTTTTTAGTTATCAACCCGCAGGTGTAAATCCGGTGGCGTTGAAAGTAGATTCTATCAATAGCTGGCAATACAGCAATTATATAAAAGCGGGTATTGGTAACATTCATCAGCCCTATATAAAGGCCGGGTTCAGTTTTGGCGATGGCAAGCAAACCTTCTTTAATTTATTTGCCAATCACTATACCTCAAAAGGCGATCAGCCCTTTCAAAAGAACAGTCAAACCAGCGTAGGCGCTGCTGCTACTTATAAAACCACGAAGAACATGGAGTGGAATGGTAGCCTGGGTTTCCGCAGCGACGATTATTACTTATATGGTTTCAAACCCGATTCGTTGAAGGATAAATATTCCAAAGACGATCTGCGGCAACGTTTTCAAACCATTGAAGGAAAAATTGATTTCCGCAATATGGCGCCCACAGAGTTTGGTTTGAATTATCATCCCAGCATTAAAGTAAGCGGCTTTAGCGATAACATCAGCAACACTCCAAAAGGAAGTGAAATTAATACAGTAGTGAACCTGCCGCTGGAAAAAACATTTGGTGAGAAGTTCGCTTTTGGGTTGGGGGCAACAGCCGACCTTACCAATTATAAGTTTGGCGATAAAAACAATAAAACAACGCTGCAGAATAATTTGTATCAGGTAGCTGCAGCGCTTTCGGTTAAAACCGATAACCTGTATTTGCATGCCGGTATACTGCCCATTTGGGATAAAAAGCAATTTCACATGCTGCCCGATGTGATGGCAGATATCACTACCGACGATAAAAAATTCACCCTGCAATTGGGTTGGGTAGGAGGCTATCAAAAAGGTTCTTATCAACGCATGGCATCCATCAACCCATGGTTAGCGCAACCCGATACCTTGATGAATACCCGCTCCATTGAATTGTATGGTGGCATAAAAGGTTCGTTGGGCGATCACTTCTCCTACTCAACCAAACTGGGTTTGGTTACTACGCATAACATGCCGCTGTTTGTTAATAATTACGTGAGCGACTCAACCGGCAAAAACTTCCTGATCCGCTATGAACCCAGAATAAACAGCCTG
>CBIMFG010000693.1:0-3787 GCA_966243125.1 uncultured Niastella sp. | reverse complement strand
CATACACGCCAATGGTAAAATTCACCCCGCGTGCATCCTGCTCCCAGGCTTTTACCAGCAATTCAGCAGGCGTGCTGTTCTTAAATAATATATAGGTACCAGAGGCCACCAAATGTTTTTGCACCAACCGGCCCAACGCATTACTATTAGTATATAATGCCGTTAAACGCGCGCTCACCTCACCAATCTCTTTCTCACTAAACTCCATGCGCTCTGCATAGCAGCCGATATTACCGGTGCATTCTTTTCCGGCTTTTGAAAGACCTGTCAATTTATTAGTTGCCATAGCTGCCAGTACCGTGTCGCGTTCCAAAATTTTTCGTACGGCAGTATCCTGTTGCAAAAGGGTAAGCAAGTAGTAGTTCTTCGATTGCACAACGCTGTTACCCCTGATCAGTTTGTAGTGTGGATCTGGTGCGGCCAGTTGACCATTTACTATATAACCAATACCAATTAAAATTGTAGCCAGTACAAGTATTCTCATGTTGCCTTTTCTGTTGGAATAATGAGCGCAAAATTGGTTTGGTTGGGTTATGCTATTGTCAAGCAGACATTATGCAATTATTAAATATAACCGATCCATTCATCGACAATAAAAGATGGGAATAATTACTGTAATCGGTTACATTTCCCTAAAAATATATAAATTCGTTGCCCACAGCCAACAACAACACATATGAAAAAAACCAGTTTTTTATTAGCGTCTGCCCTCGTTGTTATTTGCAGTTGTAACGATGCTGCATCAGACAAAGCGCCCGCTGCCGATTCAACGGAGGTAAAAACCACTACAGCAAACAACAAATACCTGTCGCAACCACTGGTATCGAATATTTACACCGCCGACCCTTCGGCCCATGTTTTTAATGGCCGTATTTATGTTTACCCGTCGCACTATACTGCCACCGGTACGCCTGAAAACGACAATGGAGACCATTTCAACATGATGGATTATCATATCCTTTCCATGGATTCAGTAGGCGGTAAAGTAACCGACCATGGTGTTGCCTTGCACATAAAAGATATTCCCTGGGCCGGTCGCCAGCTTTGGGCGCCAGATGCGGCATTTGCCAATAACACCTATTATTTATACTTTCCGGTAAAAGACAAGCAGGATGTTTTCCGAATTGGCGTGGCTACGTCAAAAAAGCCTGAAGGACCATTCACCGCCGAAAAAGAACCCATTAAAGGAAGTTACAGCATAGACCCCGCTGTTTTCAAAGACGACAACGGATCATTCTATATGTATTTTGGCGGCATCTGGGGCGGACAATTACAAAGATGGAATAACAATAAATACGACAGCGCCGGCAAATTGCGTCAGCCCGATGAGCTGGCTGTTTTACCGCGGGTAGCCAAGCTGAGTGCAGACATGAAGTCGTTTGCAGAACCGGTGAAGGAGATAAAAATACTGGACAGCGCCGGCAAACTATACAAAGAGAAAAACAACGACCAACGTTTTTTTGAAGCATCCTGGATGCACAAGTACAATGGCAAATACTATTTCTCTTATTCAACCGGCGATACGCATAACATTGTTTATGCCATTGGCGATAGTCCATACGGACCTTTTACGTATAAAGGTTTGTTGTTAGCACCTGTTGAAGGCTGGACGAATCACCATTCCATTATTGAAAAAGATGGCAAATGGTATTTGTTCTACCACGATGTGCAGCTCTCAGGCAAAACACATTTACGGAATGTAAAGGTGACCCAGCTCACCTATAATCCTGATGGCACCATACAGACCATTCATTCGCAACGATAGTTATTCCGTTATTAAGTTCGTGGGTTATTGGGTTTTAACTCACGAACTTAATAACCTATAAACCTAATAACTTTTCGTTGTTTTACAATTTACCGATCTCTTGCAATATTTCCTCATTAAACCCACCCTCTTTCGGGTTTGGCTCGCCTTTACCAGTAGTGATCAGCTTGTACAAGCTATTCTCTATATAATTACCCCATGCTTTTTCGCATACACTATAACATTCATTGGCAGGGATCAGCCCAACCTGGGTGAATTGCAACTGGGTTTTATCGCCTTTTTGAGTGATCTCAAAAACAATGCTGTCGCCCGTCCATTCATGCTCGTCCTTCGTAAAATTGAAATAATTATCAACCACCTGCCACACTACTTTTTTATTCGGTATCACTTCTGTTAATTTCATGCTGGAGCGGTGCGCATCTTTGTAATGATAATAAAATTCATCATTCAGGTTTGCTGCATTGCCTGCAATCTCTTCCGACCACCAGGCCCGGGGATTGGTTACTGCTTTGAAAACTTCCGCCGGTGTGTTCGTCACTTCAATGGAAGTGGTGTAGTCTTTTGAAGCCATAGTTATAGTATTTTGACTATTTATAATAGATTCAGACAACAAAGCTACTGTCTTAATACAGCACAATAAGGGTACCCATTAGACATTTTACCGGGTTGATTTGGACAAACTATTGGTGTATCTTTAATACAAATACTTTATCATGAAACAGGTGGTGATATTGGTGCCGAATGAAAATGTGAATTTGAGCAGCATAACCGGCACGTATGAAATTCTGAAACGGGCCAATGAATACTGGCAGCGGCTTGGCAACGAATCCATCATGACCATACAGGTGGCAGGCTATGGAGAAGAATTGCAGCTCGATGCCGGTCTGTTCACCATCCACCCTGTACATATAAAGCAGATCAAAAAAACCGATCTGGTGATCATTCCCTCGCTGGCCTGTCGCGAATTTGATACCATTATACAACAGAACCAGGAGTTGGTAAACTGGATCAAAGACCAATACAAGAGCGGCGCTGAAATTGCCAGCATTTGTTCAGGCGCCTTTTTGCTGGCCGCTACTGGTTTGCTGGAAGGAAAAACCTGTTCAACTCACTGGAATGTAGCCGCCGATTTTAAACGCATGTTCCCCAACATCAATTTGCACCTCGATAAGCTCATTGCCACCGAACCGGGCATTTATACCAATGGCGGTGCGTTCTCTTTTTTGAACCTCTGTTTATTCCTGGTTGAAAAATACTTTAACCGGCAAACGGCTATTTATTGTTCAAAAGTGTTTCAGATAGATATTGAAAGATCATCACAATCGCCTTTTCTTATTTTCCAGATCCAAAAGAACCATGGCGACGACCTGGTATGTGAGGCGCAGAATTTCATTGAAGAAAATCTTGGCGAGAAGATCTCTTTCGAAGAACTGGCTTCCAAACTCGCCATCAGCCGCCGCAATTTCGACCGGCGTTTTATAAAAGCTACCGGTAATACACCCGTGGAATATTTGCAACGGGTAAAAGTAGAAGTAGCCAAACGCTCATTGGAAAACGGCCGTAAAACCGTTTTTGAAGTAATGAACGATGTTGGCTATTCAGACGACAAAGCCTTCCGCGAAGTATTTAAAAAGATCACCGGCCTATCTCCACTCGACTATAAAGCCAAATACAACAAAGAAGGTAAGTTGAATTAATGCCGCATTAAAAAAAACAAGAGACTATCCACCAATTGGCGGACAGCCTCTACAACCAATACCACATGCGAAAATCGTTCGCGTTATTTAGCAGCTTCCGGCATTAATACCAGTTTAATGTAGTTTTTGTCATTGATGTATTGTTGAGCAGTTTGTTGAACGGTGGCTGGAGTTACCTGTTTCAGGTAATCGTTCAGGCGAAACACACCAGTAACCGGTTCATTGTTCTGCAAGACATAAATAAGATAGCTTAACCAGTACCGGTTTGAGCGTAACTGGGTTTCGTTGCCACGGGTTTGCTCGGCAGTGAATTTGGTAATATCGT
>CBIMFG010000692.1:0-3789 GCA_966243125.1 uncultured Niastella sp. | reverse complement strand
AATATAATAATTCGATAGATGAACAAGACCTCACTGAGACCATTATTACTGAAAGCGGCAGCGTTGTTGCTGGTTGCCAGCCCGGCCGTAGCACAAAAGAAAGTGCCGCAGTTTGTGATCACCGCCAAAGTAGCGCACTTTACCGATAGCGTGGTGTACCTGAACTATGGTACCCTTGGTTCTTCCAAAACCGATACGGTAAAAGTTACCAATGGCAGCTTTACTTTTAAAGGGCATGTAAACGAACCTGTTCCCGGTTTTATCTTCTCAAAAACCTATAAAGTAAAGATCGATCTGTTTATTGAAAACACGCCGATCTCTATAGTAGACGATGTAGACAGTGTGTACAGTACCAAAGTAACCGGTAAAGGTGCTACTAAGGAGTTTCAGGAATTTAATGAAAAGCTGATGGACAACCGCAAAAGAACAATTGCGTTGTTTCAAAAGATTTATGACCTGAAACAGGCCGGCGATAGCGTAGCGGCAAAGGCGTTACAGGCAAAAGCTGATAGCCAGTATGCCTGGGAGTTTAAAGCCCGCATTGCATATCCTGGTGAACACCCTAAAAGCTATGTAGGCGCTAAGGAATTACTGGGCTATACCAGCACCAATACCCTGGGCTCAGCTATTCAAATGTTCGATAAACTGGATCCTTCTATTAAGGAATCCAACATCGGCAAAGAGATAGCAGCCCGCATTGAATTGTTAAGCAAGGTGGAAGAAGGAAAACCTGCTCAGGAATTTACCCAAAGCACGCCCGATGGCAAATCAGTAAAGCTGGCCAATTATAAAGGCCGGTATGTATTGATCGAGTTTTGGGCCAGTTGGTGTGGTCCCTGCCGGGCAGAGAACCCCAACCTGTTGAAGCAATACAACATGTACAACAACAAAGGATTTGATATCCTGAGTGTATCGCTCGATAAAGAAAGAGAACCCTGGGTGAAAGCGGTAGAGCATGACGCACTGCCCTGGACACAGGTTTCCGACCTCAAAGGATGGAACAATGAAGTAGCTGTATTGTATGGTATTCGTGCCGTGCCAGCCAGTTTCCTTGTTGATCCGTCAGGTAAGATCGTTGCAACCGGCTTACGCGGCGAAACGCTGAACCAAAAGTTGGAGTCGCTTTTTGGAAAGGCTAACTAACCATTAAGAATAACAACCTGAAAAACCAGATAGAACAGTGAGTGGTGAGCAGTCAGTGGAAGCATGCGTCCGATTTGTCCAATTCATGATTATCGCCTGATTCTTTATTATGGACGATGCCCAACTCACCATTCACCTTTTTCCACTGACGCTGAAAGTCTGCTCAAGAGTGTCCCGATGTATATCGGGACATTTTTTTTGTTAAGGCAGCCCGTACGCCCCAATTCGTTCAGCTATTGGGTAAAGTAATCGATGTATATTACCAGATGAAAACGATTTTTCTTGCTGCCTTCATTTTAATATATAGTATTTCCGGTATTTGTCAGCCCGTGAATGGGATGAAAGCGCTTGATAGTGTAAAAAGCTATTTCGAACGGAATTATGTTGGGTATGCCGATAAAGTAACGCCGGCTACCCAGGCCGCTTACCAGGCTTATACCCGCCAGGCATATGCATTGGCCAAACGTGCCCGCTCAAATGCCGATTGCTACTTTGTTATTGATCACTGGCTCAATTATTTTAAAGACCACCATGTTTCTATCAGGATCCCACCTCCTGATACTAACGAAACAATACGAATTACTGATCAATCATTGCTGGAAGGGATCTATTATACTGCTGACTCCACATACAAAGTAGGCCTGCTTAAAAGTAGAAAAGGTTTGCGTTCGTATGTGGGCGTGATCCTGGAGTCCCGGGCGCTTACCTGGAAACCAGGGCAGGTAAAGTTTGAACTGTTTGATGCGGGCGAAAATCAATTAAAGGGCATCTGGTACCTGCGGAACCACAGCGCATATATTTCCACCATACAAGGCGAGCTGCAGCAGGCGCTGGCTTCGGAAGGCTGGTTTAAAAATGGCGTGCGTGTGCAACAGGAACCAGTTACTCCTTTGTTTGAAGAAGAACAACACCTGAATACGTTCTTTAAAAAGCTGAATGATTCTACCGGTTACATGCGTATCAGAACCTTTGATCTTTTTGAAGCAAAGCGCATAGACTCTGTGATCAGGGCCAACCTGGCAAGCATTCAAACCATGCCCACACTTATTATTGACCTGCGGAACAACGGCGGTGGCGGCGATCGTTCCATGTCGTTTTTACAACCTATCATATATACAAACCCCGTAAAGAACATTGGCGTTGATCTGTTGCTTACGCCCGAAAATATACAAGCCTGGGAAAAAGCAATTGATAAATACCGGGCTGAAATTCCTAAAAAGGAACTCGATCATCTGATGCAGGTATTGAATATTGGACGGGGAAAGGCCCGGACCTCGGCAGATTTTTCACCTGATAATATTGATACGTTACCAACAGTATGGCCCATGCCGGCGAAGGTGGCAGTTGTTATCAATCGCGGTTGTGGCAGCACCACCGAAGAGTTTTTGCTGATAGCCAAACAAAGTTCAAAAGTAGTACTGGTGGGTGAGCCTTCAAGAGGTGTGCTTGACTATTCGAATGTGGTTGAAAGAGATTTCTACGAACCTGATTTTGAATTGCATTATTCCACCACGCGTTCAAGAAGAATAGATGTGGGACTGGGCATAGATAATGTAGGTATACAACCCAATCTTCCGCTTGACTTAAGCAAGAACACCTGGTTGAATGAATTGCTTATAAAGTTATAGCCGGGTCCTGAGCGGAGTCGAAGGGACCGTGGAAAAAACGTGGAGCATCTTGAGCGGAGTCGAAAGACGCTCCACGTTTTTTAAGCGTATACTGCTTCCATTTCAGGTCTTGTTATTGGTGTCTTGATCCTTGACCCTTTTCCTTTCTTCCCCCACCATACAATAAAACCCGTAATGGGTAAACTGCCGCTTATTAAACTAATGAGAAAGGCGATGCACTTGCCGGCAAAACCGCCAATGGCGCCTATATGAATATCGTAGTTCATGCGCACCAGTTTATCGGCACTGCTGCCTTCTTCATATGTTTTATTATACAGCGTTTTGCCGGGGATCTCGTGCAAAGAGTATTGATCGAAGTAACGCGTATGGTTTTTGTAGAAGGTGCCTTCTTTAGGATTGTAAGAAGCCGTAATAGCGTCACTTTGCTTTTGTGCAAAGGTGATCTGCAAACTGCCTTCGTTTTTATATTCATTTCGCAAACTGGCCCATACCTTGTCCTCAGGTGAATATAAAACTGTTTGTGCCGGAATGTGTAAAGTGTCAGAGAATACAGTTCCTCTTCTTTCGGGCATTTGTTTACCGCCCGATGCTATCCAGTACATGGTTTTGGGCACCCACTTAAAACCAAAGTACAAACCGGTAATAGCAATGATCAGCGCGCCAATAAGCACATAAAAACCCAACACATTGTGCAGGTCGTAGTTCACGCGTTTAAATGATGCTTTCCATTTTACTTTGAAACTCTTGTTCACATTGGCCTTTCGCAGGTTTTTGGGCCACCACATAATAAGACCGGTTATCAGCAGCACTACAAAGATCATAGTGCCCCAGGAGACTACCTGCTGACCAACTTCGCGGGGTAGCCACAGGTTGTAATGACCAGCCAATATTATGCGGAAGAAATCTTTTTCCAGCGCTTTTGCTTTCAGCACACTGCCTGAATACGGATTCAGGTAACCCATCATGTCACCTGTCTTTTTATCGCGATAAGAAGCAATAGCCGCTGTGCCTTTACCGG
>CBIMFG010000691.1:0-3825 GCA_966243125.1 uncultured Niastella sp. | reverse complement strand
GCCAGCAGGGAGTTGCCCCCCACTTCAAAATAATTATCCAACACACCTACAGGATGATAGCCTAATACCTCGCCCCAGTATTTGGCAATGCGTTGCGCTGTTACTGTTTCAGGGGCTATAAATACACTGCTGATATTTCTTTTCTTATTGGTGTCGCTGGTATCCGGCTCCCCCTCCTTGTCACCGGTGAATAAAGTATCCTCGTACAGCATCTCTATACGGTTGTGGATCTTTTTCTCTTCGGCAGTAAAAAGTTGTTTAACGTCGTTTATGTATTGGGCATGTAAATCGTTGAACCGGTTCAGCAACTCCTCAGAAACTTCATGCTTGCCGGCAAACCGGATCTCCATGGAGGTTCTTAGCCGGTCGCTTGCATATCTTTCGTTTGTATGATGGTACGACCCATTTATTTCTTTAAGGTCTTTATACTGTACATGGATCTTTGGTTTCCAGAAATAGTTCTTTGAAAATGCGTAACCCGGCAATGGGATCCTTCTTCCGGGATGCGCTTCAGGCAAATCAAGCACCAGTCCTTTGGCACACAGCAGCGCTATTGCCTGGTAAAAGTTATTTACTGAGCTGCCGGCGCCCCGTGGTTTCGGAAGCAGATTCACTGTTGATGCCTGTTGTTTGAAGATGGCCCGCACAAAGGATGACAATCCATTGCCCGGTCCTGCTTCTATAAAAATGGGATTAGCAACATAATAGGCTGCCTGCAATACAGCATCAAGGAATTTTACCGGATGTATGAGCTGGTTAAGCCAGTATTGAGGCGAGCAAAATAATTCAGACGTTACCAGTCCGCCGGTATACGTTGAAAAGATCTTTGCCTCAAAAGGTTTAAAGTGCACTTCAGCCAGGATCTCCTTATAATCTGCCAGTACATTGTTCATCATGGGCGTATGATACGCGTGGGATACTTTCAGTTGTACAAACTGAATATCATGCTGATTCAGCAGCGCGGCTTGCTGTTGCATGTCGGCTACACTGCCGCCAATCACTATATTATCATGCGCATTCACGGCACAAACCGAAACAGTATCCGGCATCAGCGGTGTAAGGTCGTGCAGGGCGGCCCGCACCAGCAACATGGCGCCCCCCGGCATGGAGCCCATTAACCGGCCTCTGTGGTACACCAGCTTCAGGGCATCATCAAGGGAAATACAACCTGCTATACAGGCAGCAACATATTCTCCCAGGCTATGGCCTATCATAGCAGCCGGTTTAATACCAGCCCGCCCTGATTCTTTGGCAACACAATACTCAACTATAAATAACACTACCTGTGTGTTCTCCGTTTTATCTAATAAACTGCTGTCATCCCCAAAAAGAATTTCCCTGAAATCTATACCCGATAAAGTTCTCAGGTATTCCAGGCAATAGTCCACATCGGCCCTGAACGCCTCATTCGTTTCATACAGTTCGGTTGCCATATGCGCATACTGGCTTCCCTGACCGGGAAACAGGAACACGGCCTCGCCCCTGGCTCCGCTTTCCTCAATGCATTTTTCCGTTTGTTCATCCATTAACTGCGCAACCAGTTCATCTCTGTCGTGGCACACCGCACTAAACCGGAAGGGCATCACCTTTCTGCCATATATAGTTGTAAACTCAATATCTTCCGGGTGTATAGCTGAAGCAGCGCGGATATATTCTGCCAGTTGTTTTTTCTGCTGCTGCAGGTTCTTCCTACTTAATGCCGACAGCGTGACCACAGTTGGCCGCTTATGCCATTGCTGCCTCATGAGCAGTGGCGCCTGTTCAAGGATCACATGCACGTTGGTGCCGCCTACACCTAATGAGCTAACCCCTGCCCTGCGAATGGCGTCCTGGTTCGGCCAGGGCGTATGAGCCTGGCTTACATAGAAAGGTGAAGTGGCTAATTGTAATGCGGGGTTTGGTTCCGAAAAGTTAATACTGGGCACCAGCTCATTATTATAAACACAGAGTGCCGCTTTAATAATGGATGCTATACCTGCTGCTGCATCCAGGTGCCCGATATTACTCTTTACAGAACCTATGGCGCAATATTGTTCCTTGTTGGTATATTGACGGTACGCTTCTGTAAGGGCGGCTACCTCTATAGGATCACCTATAAGGGTACCCGTTCCATGCGCTTCCACCATACCTATTGTGGCCGCATCAATAGCTGCTACGGCCAGGGCTTCCAGAATAACATCGCGCTGGCAATTCACACTCGGCGTAGTATATCCCTGTTTATTTGATCCGTCATTGTTGATGGCAGTTCCTTTTATCAAAGCATATATGTGGTCCTTGTCTTTAATTGCTTCCGCCGCTCTTTTCAAAACGATCACGCCTGCACCGTTCCCATCTACCGTACCGCTGGCCTGTTTGTCGAAAGGACGGCAAACCCCGTCTTTGGAGTAAATTGACCCGGGCACATGTATATAACCTATTTTATTATCTGAACTGTAGCTAACACCGCCGGCCAAAGCCATATCACACTCCCGGTTCAACAGGCTCTGACAGGCCAGGTGAACGGCCAGCAACGAGGTTGAGCAGGCGGTTTGTACGCTCATAGCCGGCCCCGTTAGGTTCAGCTTATACGAGATCCAGGTGGCCAGAAAATCCTTTTCATTTAAGATCCTGTACAGCAAGGGATCTACCGCCTCTGTTGCAGCGTTGGAATGAAGCACATTTAACAGGTAGTGGTTGGTAGACATTCCACAGAAGTTGCCAACCGCTATATCCAGGCGGCTTGTATCATACCCCGCATCCTCCATCGCGTGCCAGCTTGTTTGCAACAGCAAACGGATCTGCGGGTCCATGTGCATCGCTTCCGTATTGGATAAGCCAAAAAAATCAGCATCAAAATATTTTGCATCACTGAGTATGGAAGCCGCCTGTACAAAGCGGTGGTGGTTCAGGATCTCTGCCGAAATGCCTGAAGCAAGGATCTTTTCAGCATCCGCTTTTTCAATACTATTTACCCCATTCACCAGATTGCTCCAATATTCCCTGATATTGTTTGCCTTCGGGAACCGTCCACTCATCCCAATAATAGCTATATCGTTCTCAGAAATACGTTCCATTGTTTCCTGTTTGTATCAGTTAATTCTGTTAGTACGCAAATCTCTTCTTGAGGCGCCCTTATTCGTTGCCTTTGTTACGGTAGTACCTTCCTTGTTCTCTGCTGCCTGCTGTATCAGTTTTGCCTGTTGTGGTATGGTAGGATTCCGGAACAGCTCAACCAGGGAGAAACTGACATTAAATGCCGTTTGCAGTTTCTGATGCAGCAGCACTATTGCGATGGAATTACCGCCTGCTTCAAAAATGCTCAGGTGCTGGGGAACATTCTCCTTCTTCAGCACTTCACACCACAGGCTATAGATCTCCAGTTCAGTTTTATTGGTGAGTTTTATTTCCGGTGCAGGAACTGTTATTGCGGGTCTGAACGCCTTTAATTTCATCAGGTCCGCTTTTCCGTTTTCCATTAAAGGAATAGCAGGCACAAAAATGATCTGGTGAGGGGTCATGTATTCCGGCAGCTCCTGCCTCAGAAAATCACGGATCACCGTTTCATTTACCGGAGCGTGCAGGTTTTCGAGCACAACCCCGTTTGGCTGCAGCCCATGATTTGGATTTATCGCATACAGCATATAAGTGTTTTCTTCTTCCGGCGCAGTGGCATCACTCATTACCAACTCATCTACATGTACCTGGTACCCTTTTTCCAGCAGCAGGTTCTTTATAAGTATCAGGTTGGTATCGCCATCTACTTCTACAGCCAGTTGCCGTATCATGCTCCAATGTTCTTCACGAATGCCTTCCAATACCAGGCATTCACTTTTCTCCACATCCAGT
>CBIMFG010000690.1:0-3830 GCA_966243125.1 uncultured Niastella sp. | reverse complement strand
GCCGTTGTTACGATAGGCACGTTCGACGGGGTGCATACCGGCCACAAAACCATTCTGGAGCAATTGAAACGCGAGGCAGCCCGTATTGGCGGGGAAACGGTGATCATTACCTTTCACCCCCACCCCCGGAAAGTGATCGTTACCGGCCAGCCTGGCATTCAGCTCATCAACACCATCGACGAAAAAATTGAACTGCTCGATAAAAATGGTATCAACCACCTGGTAGTGGTACCCTTTACCGATGTATTTTCAAAACAAACGCCCTCAGCATATATTCAACAGTTTCTGGTTGAGAAATTTCATCCACACACCGTTATTATCGGGTACGATCACCGTTTTGGCAAAGACCGTAAGGGCGATTACAAATTGCTGGAAGATTACAGCCGGCGCCTGGGCTTTAACCTGATGGAAATACCCGCCCACCTCATCAATGATAATACGGTAAGCTCCACCCGCATTCGCGAAGCTATATTACACGGCAATACCGATGTGGCCAATACCCTGCTGGGTTACGATTTCTTTTTTGAAGGCACCGTTGTAGATGGCAATAAACTGGGCCGCACGCTGGGCTACCCCACCGCCAACCTGCGCATAGAAAATGAAGAAAAGCTGATTCCCGGTAACGGCATTTATGCAGTACAGGCGGAGATCGTGAATCGTGAAACGGCGAACGTGAAACGGCAAACGGAAATCCTGAATGGCATGATGAGTATAGGCATCAGACCTACCATTGGTGGAACCGATCGCGTAATTGAAGTAAACCTCTTTGACTTTAACCAGAACATATACGGCGCTACCCTGCGTGTATACATCAAAAAGTATTTGCGCAGCGAAGTAAAGTTCAATGGACTCGATGCGTTAGTTGAACAATTGGCAAAAGATAAAGAAGATACGTTGAGGGTATTAGGAAAATAAGATAGCGTTACAGGTTGCAAGTAGCAGGTTACAGGGGCAACCAATAGTTGTGCTTCCCATGAAACTTGTAACCTGAAACATGTAACCGGCAACCGGTAACTAATTAACCATCTTCACCACCATCTCCTTCAGCAACGACGCATCCGACGTACCCGTATCATTTACCCCCACACTCTTGAGGTTGTAGTGATGCAGTAACAACAGCGCTTTTTCAACGCCGTTATAGCCGTAATTGCGGGCCACCAGTAAATAATCTTTCACAAACCAGGCATTTACGCCAATATTGGCGGCAATGGTTTTTTCATCTTTACTGGCCTGGCCAAAGATCATGTAGGTTTTACTAAACAGGTTATACAGTGTAGGTAACACCAGTTGTATAGGCGCTGCTTTGGGATTGGCTTCAAAGTATTGTATAATGCGCATGGCCTTGCTCAGGTCTTTGGCAGCCATGGCCGATTGTAGTTCAAATGGATTGTATTCCTTGCTTACGCCCACATACTTTTCAATATCATCTTCGGTAATGCTGGTTCTTTTGCCCAGGTTCACCAGCATTTTTTCAATCTCGTTATCTATGCGGCTAAGGTCATTGCCAATATGATCAACCAACAGCAATACCCCTTTTTGTGAAATGGTATACCCTTTACTTTTAACCAACTCATTAGTCCAGTCGGGCAGTTGGTTGTCGTACATTTTTTTGGTGGTGAATAATTCGGCTTTTGTTTTCAGCAATTTGGCCAGCTGTGTACGGCCATCCACCTTTTTTTCTTTGTATGCTACAATAAACACGGTGGATGTCAGTGGTTGCCCGATGTATGACTCTAATTTGTCGATATCACGCATATGCTGAGCTTCTTTCAACAACACCACCTGACGTTCCGCAAACATAGGGTATCGCTTGCAGGCATTGATCACCTGGGTCCAATCTGCATCCCTGCCATAAAACACAGTCAAATTAAAACCAGCCTCAGCCTCCGTTAAAATGTTATGCTCGGCATATTGCACTATTTTATCGATAAAATAATCCTCTTCACCTTCAAGCCAATAAACCGGTTTAAAGAGCTTTTTCTTCCAGTCGGATATAATTTTTTCTACAGACATGTATTTATAGATCGTGGTTTAAACTTTGCAATATTACCACAAAAAAGCCCGTGACATATAGCGAATTGTACACAACTGTAACACAATACAATACCGACATTCTGCGTTCTTTGCCGGCTCGTGGAAAGGCTACTTCCCAAATTCTGGCATGGTTTTGGTCAAACCCTTATGCGAAACCCAATTACGACGAACTAACCCATAATAAAAACAGAATACTGAACCCGATTTTATAACCTTTCAAAATAAACATACACTTATTATGAGTACAACCAATTATCCATCAGCTAGTCCACAAGGTACACCCCCAAAACGTGATTCAAAGAACCTGATCATCGGTTTATTAGCCGTTGGTATTCTTGGTACATGGGGATATTTTTTATGGGACAAAAACAAGTCTGATCAAAAGATCACCCAACTGCAAACACAATACGTGGCAGTAGATTCATCAAAGAATGAATTACAAAAAAGCTTTGACGCTGCTTTAACCCGTTTGGATTCTTTAACCGGTTATAACAACGAACTGGAAGGAAAAGTAAACGATAAAACCAGCGAAATCACAAAGCTGAAAGGTCAGATCGGAAGCATCCTGAAAAAACAACGTCTGTCTGAAGGTGAAAAGAAAAAAGCGCAAGCTTTGATCGGCGAACTGAACGACAAGATCGCTAACCTGGAAGCAGAAGTAGCTCGTTTAACTCAGGAAAATCAAACGCTGACAACTGAAAAAACTCAGTTGACTGCTGACAAAGAAAAACTCACTACTGACCTGACTACTACTACTCAACAAAAAGAAGAGTTAGCAGCAAAAGTAGATGTAGCTTCTACCCTGAATGCTTCTAACATCACTGTTACTCCTGTTAACGAGAAAAAAGGTGGTAAAGAGTCAGAAACAACCTCAGCAAAGAAAGTTGACAAACTGGTAATTGCTATGGACGTTTCTAACCGCATCGCTCAAACAGGTTCTACTGATGTTTATGTTTGCATCACTGGTCCTGATGGCCAACCAGTAGCTGTTGAAGCTTTAGGTTCTGGTAAATTCACAACCCGTGAAGAAGGTGAAAAACTGTTCACTGCCAAAGTTCCTGTTGACTTCGAAGCTGGCAAAAACAAACACGTTGAATTTGCCTGGAAACAAAACAGCGCTTTCAAACAAGGTAACTACAAGATCGAAGTATACCACAATGGTTTCAAGATCGGCGAAGCTACCCGTTCACTGAAAAAAGGCGGCATCTTCGGATAATCTCCTATATATTTTTGAAAAGTCCCCCGGCAATGCCGGGGGACTTTTTTTTATACTTATAAGATCGCTCTGATCGATGCTCTTCCTATATGTACTATTCTTGAGTTGCCAGGTTTACGTCCTTCATACTGCATACTAAACTCCAGGTTGTTCATCAATCTCTTTGTAAAATCAATCGTCCATAAATAGTTTTTGCCCGGCTGCAATCCTTCCAATATAATATAACCCGATGAGGAGTTGGGATTGGCTTGTGCATCTAACGATGAAAAAGAAATATCGGAGTAAGTGAATTTAGCATTTACAGAAGTGCTTTGTAAAATGTTATACTTCACTTCCGAATTAATGGAGTTTGACTTCGACTTTTCCTGGCTGCCCTGCTCATTATTTTTTTCACCATACTTATACCCTATTGCCATTCTTAGATTGCTGCCCTTTGTAAACGTGAGCTTTGGTTCGGCCGAATATTGTTTGATGTTATAGTTGCGGTTATCAAACTTGGGACTGCTGGTGATCAGCTGATTGATGCCTGAGCGGCCGGCCAGCTCCAACGCAAACAGCCTCGACATATTCCAGCGCGTGC
>CBIMFG010000689.1:0-3831 GCA_966243125.1 uncultured Niastella sp. | reverse complement strand
ACGAATGCGCCTAATGCCATTATACAGGATGCAACGATTTAGATGTACAGAGCAATTCAGCCAGTGCGTCCCAATTGGGGCGCATTTTTTTTGCCCGCACCCCTGTCGCAATTACCCCCTATGATTGTCTCAACCACACCCCAGTTAGGTTTAAAAATTAAACCAACTTTATAGTGTCAGGTAACACATTTCTTTACTTAAATTATATCTCATGGAAAAGCAGGAATTTAAAATAGCCATTGACGCACCCCGTGAAAAAGTATGGAATGTATTATGGGAAGATGGTTCCTACCGGGCATGGACAGCAGCTTTCAGCGAAGGCTCGCACGCCGTTTCCGATTGGAAGAAAGGCAGTAAAGTATTGTTCCTTGATGGCAAAGGAATGGGTATGGTTTCCAGGATAGATGATACCATTCCCAATGAATACATGAGCTTTGAACACGTTGGCTACGTAAAAGACGGCGTGGAAGATCTGTCAAGTGATGAAGTGAAAAACTTTGCGGGTGCGCATGAGAACTACACCCTGAAAGACGTAGGTGGAAGAACCGAACTGATCGTTGACATGGATATAAACGATCAATACAAAGACTACTTTTCCCAAACATTTCCCAAGGCCCTCGCAAAAGTGAAGGAATTGGCGGAACATGCGTAATAGTCGCCAGCACATAACGCTTTAACACAGGTGGGCCACAAAACGGTTCACCTGTTTGTTTTTTATTAACCGGAAATTAAATCTTGCCAGCATTTTTTTAATATCGGCAACCACTGCTCACATTTACCCGTCATTTAGGTTTGATTTTACTAATTTTATCAAAACCAATATCATGGCTTCATATACAATTACCATCAACAATAAAAAACATACAGTTGATGTTTTGCCTGATACGCCGCTGCTCTGGGTTTTGCGCGATGAACTGAATTTGGTAGGTACCAAGTTTGGTTGCGGTATTGCTCAATGCGGCGCCTGTACAGTATTGATGAACGATAATGCCATCCGCTCCTGCTCCTACCCTGTTTCGGCGGTAGGCACTAACAACATCACCACCATTGAGGGATTAAGCGAAAATGGCGATCACCCGGTTCAAAAAGCCTGGGACGAAGTGGACGTTCCGCAATGTGGCTACTGCCAGGCCGGTCAGGTAATGACGGCTGTTGCTTTGTTAAAGAAAAAGCCCCATCCTACTGATGAGGACATCAACGCAGCCATGGGTAACATTTGCCGGTGTGGCACTTATGTTCGTATTCGTAAGGCGGTACATTTAGCTGCGGAGAAAGCAGGTAGCAAATAGCAAATACAGGGCTGTAAGCCGTAAGCTATAAGCTGTAAGCAGTACAACGCTTCTCGGCAACGAAAACATAGAACTAAGAACTCAGAACAGAAAACAGTAAACTCTGAACTTGGAACTATCAAAAATCACCAATGAAACAAAGTACAACTAATATATCCCGCAGGCATTTTTTAAAAATAACTTCTTTAGCTGGCGGCGGCGTGCTGTTTGGTTTTGAAATGCTGGCCAATGTAACCGCTGAAACGGTGGCCGATGCGCCGCTTTTCTCGCCCAATGCTTATCTTTCTATAGATCCGCAGGGCATTATCACCCTGTTGGCGCCAAACCCTGAAATCGGTCAGGGCGTAAAAACTTCTATTCCCATGCTGCTGGCCGAAGAGCTGGATGTGGATTGGAATAAGGTAGTGGTTAACCAGGCGGCTTTTGATAAAGAAAAATACGGTAATCAATCAGCAGGTGGTAGTGGCGCCATTCGTGGCCGGTATGAACCCATAAGAAAAGCAGGCGCTGTAGCCCGGCAAATGCTGATTGCTGCAGCTGCACAAACCTGGAATGGTCCCGAGCAGGAATGTTCAACCGAAAATGGTTTTGTGTTGCACAAAGCCAGCGGTAAAAAACTCAGCTATGGCGAACTGGCTTCCAAATCGGCCTCTATGCCGGTTCCGGAAAATATAAAATTAAAAGACCCTAAGGATTTCAGGATCCTTGGGAAACGCATCAATAATGTAGATAATAAAAACATTCTTACCGGCAAACCTTTGTTTGGTATTGATACCCGTCGCGAAGGCATGCTCTTTTGCATGGTATCGCGCCCGCCTGCTTTCGGCAAGAAACTGAAGTCGTTCGACGATACGGAAACACGCAAAATACCTGGTGTTAAAAACGTAGTACGCACCGATACTGTGGTGGCTGTGCTGGCTACCAATACCTGGGCCGCAAAAAAAGGACGTGATGCCCTGAAAGTAGAATGGGAAGATGCCAGCAAGCTGGAAAGTACCACCGAGCATGTGGCAGCCTTTAAAAACCTGGTTCAGCAAAAAAGCGACAAACCCGACAGAAATGACGGAAATGTGGAGCAGGCTTTGAGCAGCGCTAAAAAAGTGATTGAAGCCATTTATGAGGTACCCGTGCTGAGCCATGCGCCCATGGAACCCATCAACTTTTTTGCCGATGTACAAGATGGTAAAGCTGATTTATACGGTCCTACGCAGGTGCCGGGCAAAGCCATCAGCGATGTGGCAAAAGCCCTGGGCATTGCAGAAGCCAATATTACATTAGGACTACCACGGCAAGGTGGCGGTTTTGGCAGAAAGCTACGGGCCGACAATGTGGTGGAAGCCGCCTTGATCTCTGCTGCTGCCAAAGCACCCGTACAAATGTTATGGACACGCGAAGATGATATGCAGGGCGATTTTTACCGGCCCAACGGCCTATATCGCTACCAGGCCGCCATTAACGCCAATAACGAATTGGATGGCTGGTACCTGAGCGCCGCTACTCTGAATGCAGGCCGCGCTGCAGCGCCGGAAAACTTCCCCGCTGGCGCCCTCGCCAATTACCGGTGCGATAGCCATGGCGTTCAATCCAATATTCAAACCGGTCCCTGGCGCGCGCCCACACACAACGCCATTGGTTTTGCCGAACAAAGCTTCCTCGATGAAATAGCGCATGAATTAAAGAAAGACCCCATCGCCTTCCGCCTTGAATTGCTGGAGAAAGCTAAAACCAGCCCGGTTGGCAAAGTGGGTTATGATGTTGAGAAATTTAAAAGCGTTATTAACCTGGTGAGCAAAATGAGTAACTGGGGTAAAAACACGCCTGGCCGGTTTAAAGGCTTTGCGGCGTATTATTCCTTCAGCACCTATGTAGCCGAAGTGGCCGAAGTTTCCATAGTGAACGGTAAACCCAAAGTACATAAGGTATGGACAGCTGTAAACTGCGGACAGGTAGTAAACCTGAGCGGCGCCGAAAATCAGGTACAGGGCGCCATTGTTGATGGTTTGGGCCATGCCTGGTTTACAGAGATCACTTTTGACAAAGGCGCGGTACAACAAAAGAACTTCAACACCTATAAAATGATGCGGATGGCCGATGCGCCACCTGAAGTGGAAGTGCAGTTTGTGGCCACCAATGAAGCGCCTACGGGTTTGGGCGAACCTGCCCTGCCCCCAATCGCTGCTGTAGTATGCAATGCTATTTATGCGGCTACTGGTAAAAGGATCAGGAAATTACCTTTTGGAAATGCGCTAACGCAGAAGGCCTAATGCATTTTTTCCTATTTTTACGACGCAATGATCAGCAAATTATCCTGGTTAAAACGTCTAAAAGATAGTTTCACCAATCAACCAACAGATTCCGAATCCTTTTCACGGTTCCTGATAAAAGATACCCTCAATAAAAAATACCTGCTGATAGCAACGGCAGGTATTTTTATTCAATTCATCGTATTCAAGCTTTGTTATCCGTTTGCTGATTATTTTACCGATAGTTATACTTATATAGATGCGTCTGCCAACAATTATGTCATCAGCGTACGGCCATT
>CBIMFG010000688.1:0-3832 GCA_966243125.1 uncultured Niastella sp. | reverse complement strand
GCCTGCCTGGTAAAATTAAAGGAGCAGGGCTATGATCAGCATAATATCACGGCCTGTAAAGAAAAATTCATGCACTATCTAGCCGGGGTGTAACCGCCCGCCGATACAACAGTTATTATAACCCCGAGCAAACAGATTCCCTATCGCCAACAAGCTCTTAAGAAAAGGAACATTGAAATAAAAAAGGCCAATCAAAAATTTATAGCACTAATAGCCGCCAGCTAACACCGCGGTTACCCGAATTGTTTCGAATTACCAAACCATATCTTTTAACCATTAATTTTTATGCAATGAAAAAAATCATGATTGTTGCAATGTTATTGCTGTTTGCACTTACAAACGTTGCCAATGCCCAAAGGCAATGTATCTGTGAAAGACATGTCTCAACCGGCGAGTTAATCCGAACTATCTGGTATCAGAGCTCTCTTTCACAATGTGACGATTACCTATATGGAGTCCCAATTGTGTTTTATACCGGAACCACTTACTTGTATGATGCAAATGGCATGTTAATGGGCTGGCAGGATTTTTACAATCAGGGCGACCTCTGGTTCTGGTGTGGTACGCTGGGTATGTAATAAGATTATTTAACCAGCACCAGATAGTCCCATCCTTTTAACTGAATAGAAAAGGAGGCATTGACTGTTACCAACTGCCGGGTAAACACATTGGTGAATTTTCCCTGAATGTGTGAGCCTGGCAGTTGTACATCAATATCGTTACCGGAAAAGTTCAATATAACCACCACCTCTTTATCTTCATACCTGCGTACAAAAGCCAGCACTCGGTCATTGTTGCTGGTTTCAAGCAGCTGTGGTTTTGCCACCTCGCCGGTTTGCAGGGCCGGATGCTTTTTCCGTAACTGCAATAAAGTTTGGTAAAAGGCATGGAGTTGCGGCGTGCCGTTCCAGTTTATTTCATCTTTATCAAAAAAGGGCAGTCTTTTATGCAGCGGTAACTCCTGGGCGGTATAAATAAGCGGAACCGCATTCCAGGTACAATTGAACACCGCTAATGGGGCAGACATATCCCCATATTTTTCATACTCCGTTCCATTCCAGGTATTTTCATCGTGGTTGCTGGTGAACAGCATGGGAAAGGTGCCTGCCGGCAAATCGTATTGATAATGGTTCAAAACATCTTTTAACTGGTTCAAAGTAATTTCCTGGCGGTAATATTTTTGCGTGGCCGACATCCAACGCCAGCCGTACAAACAATCAAATACCTGTAAATAAGGTACATCCAAGGTTTCACCCAGCCAAAACAATGGCTTTATGGCGTCCAGCGCTAACCGCGCCTGGTTCCAGAAATCAAGCGGTACCAGGTGGCACATATCGCAGCGAAAGCCATCAATATCACATTCTTTTACCCAATACTGCATGGCGTCTATCATGGCGGCGCGCATGCCCTGGTCATAATAATTCAGGTCTATTACATCGTGCCAGTTATTGGTATCGTAGAATTTGCCTTCCGCATCGCGTTTGTAGTATTCGGGGTTTGTTTTTGTCCAGATATGATCGCAGCCGGTATGGTTTGCCACCCAGTCAATAATCACTTTCATCCCCAGCTCATGGGCTTTTTTTACCAGTGCCTTAAAATCGGCCAGGTTGCCAAATTCGGGGTTGATGGCTTTATAATCTGCACAGGCATAATAACTTCCCAGTGTGCCCTGCCGTTTTTCCTTGGCTATGGGCGTAATTGGCATGAACCACAAAATTTCTACACCCATGTCTTTTAATCGGGGAAGATGCTGGCCAAATGCGTTGAATGTGCCTTCGGGCGTATACTGGCGAACATTTACTTCATAGATATTACTGTTAATGCTCCAAGCTATTGGTGAAAATCGTCGCGTCATAATCTCATTCCTGGTTGGTTAATCAAATTTACGGGCAACAAACCAAAAAACCGTTCCATGTTTCAGGTTACAAGGATTTCTCATTTACATACCCTTCACGCTTGTTTTCTTTTCCCTGCAACCTGTAACCTGTACCCTGTAACCAATTCTTCGTACCTTCGCCCTGGCATGAAAACATTTAATGTACCGCTTACCTATCGGAGCCCGCTGATCACGGCCATTAAGAACAGTCGCAAACAGCAGGATAAAATGAAGAAAGATTTTACGCCTACGCTGTTGACGCTCGGTCCGTTGCACATTTACCTGGCCCGCCATTTCGGGTTTTGTTACGGGGTAGAAAATGCCATCGAGATCTCTTTCCGCACTATAGAATCAAATCCCGGCAAGCGCATATTTTTATTGAGCGAAATGATACATAACCCGCAGGTTAACGCTGATCTGCAAAGCAGGGGTGTACAATTTCTGCAGGACAATTACGGCCATCAACTGATCCCGTTTGAGGAATTAACTGCCGATGATGTGGTGATCATTCCTGCTTTTGGTACAACGCTCGAGATCGAATCAAAATTGAACGCACTGGGTATTCCGGTTGAAAAATATAATACTACCTGCCCGTTTGTGGAGAAAGTTTGGAACCGCAGTGAGCAGATAGCAAAGAAGGGTTACACCATTGTTATTCATGGTAAACCAAAACACGAAGAAACCAGGGCCACTTTTTCCCATGCCGCCAGCAATGCCCCATCGGTAATTGTGAACGATATGCAGGAAGCTGAAAATTTGGCGAAATATATGACCGGCGAAAAACCGGCTGAACAATTTTATATAGAATGTGCCAATCGGTTTTCTGCCGGTTTTGATGTTACCCAACACCTGCAACGCGTTGGGGTGGTGAACCAAACAACCCAGCTGGCTACCGATACACAGGCTATTGCCGAATTTCTGAAACAAACCATTCAAACCCATTACGGCTTAACGCCGGAAAATATAGAAAGCCGTTTTGCCGATACCCGCGATACGTTGTGTTACGCCACCAACGATAACCAAACTGCGGTTACCGGTATGTTACAGGCCCCGGCCGATATCGCCATTGTAGTAGGCGGTTACAACTCCAGCAATACGACGCACCTGGCCGAATTATGCGAGCTGCAACTCCCAACCTATTTTATTAATTCTGAAGAAAAGATGCTTTCGGATAAAGACATCCGGCATTATAATTTTCACACAAAGGAAGAATTGCACACCACCAATTACCTGCCCCATGGCAACCCCGCCCGCATTTTGATCACCAGCGGCGCCAGCTGCCCCGATGCGGTGGTTGAAAGCGTTATTCGCAAGCTGGCCTCGTTTTATGGGGTTGACGACCAGTTGGAGGTGGCTACGAAAGAATTTGCCGGTTAATCGTTACCAGGTTAAACTACTGCGTTCCTGCAGGGTCAAAACGCCATGAAATGGATGCAATATCTATTACTGAGCCTGCTGCTATGTGGGGGTGTTACCGTTCATGCACAACGACGTGCTGACCCCGGGCCTGCATTACGGCAGCGCATGAGCGAGTTACAATTAACAGCCGAACAAAAAAGAAGGATCGCTATAATCATTCGCCGTCAGCGAATGCAGCATGCTATGAATCAGCGGGAATTAGACGAGATTCTGACTGAAAAACAGAAGGTGCTTTTGAGCAAATGGAAGAAGGATCGTTTCAGTAAGAGCGATAGCGTTGATGTGAAGCCTTGAGTTGAGCAGTTAACAAGTTAACCAGTTGACAAGTTAACTGATTAACTGGTCAACTGGTTAACAGATCAACTTACACCATCTTAAATGACTCTAAGAACTTAGTATTGAAGTTACCTTTTATAAAGTCCTCGTTCTTCATCAATTGCTGATGGAACGGAATAGTAGTTTTTACACCTTCAATCACATACTCACTCAACGCACGGCTCATGGTATTGATGGCTTCTTCGCGGGTACGCGCTACGG
>CBIMFG010000687.1:0-3843 GCA_966243125.1 uncultured Niastella sp. | reverse complement strand
TCAAATTTCTTTACTTCCGGTATCTGCACGTCACGTGGATCTTTATCTTCCCGGAATCCCTTCCAGATGGCAGGCTTTCTGATTCTTCCTGTTCCTGTCATTTCGGAATACTGAAAATTGGCCACCAGTTGCGGCTTCAGCCAATGTATAACAGCACCCTTGGTGTCCAACACCTTATTTGCAAATGGTGATGTTTTTGCACTGAACTTTTTCAACTTGCTTAAGATGCCAGGCATCTCTGCATCCTTATACCCACCACCACTTCGCCCCAGCCACCGCAATTCTCCATTTTTATCATAAGCGCCGAACAATATAGAACGAAACTCCCGTGCCTTATCTGACTCAGCCCATCCCCCAATTACAAATTCATCAATTTTTTGCACCGGGAATTTCATCCAGCGGTTACTGCGGTCATCTTCTAAATAAAGACTGTCCTTTCTCTTTGCTACAACCCCTTCCCATCCTTTTTCCTGCATTAGCTGATACAGCCCTTCGCCATCGTCAAATGACTCGCTGAATCGGATAATGTCATTGTCCTGAACCAATTCTTTCAATATAGCTTTTCGCTCTTCCAGAGGCAGCCCCTTTAGATCATAACCATCAAGGTAAATGATATCAAATACATAATAGCTGATGGGCGTTTTCTGTCCATTGTAGTTTTGTACTTTATTGAACTCAGGTTTTCCATCTTCATTAAACACTACCATTTCGCCATCGAATATAACATCATGCTTTATTTTTTTCAGAGCGTTGTCTACCAATGGATACCGGCTCGTATAATTTTTATGACCTCTTGAATCCAGTCGCACATTCCCCTTTTTCACAAAGGCAATAATCCGGTAACCATCCCATTTCACCTCATACAAGTAGTGTTCACTATTAATGATTCCTTCTGATTTTTGCGCAAGCATCGGCTGAATAACATCAGGCATGGTCGATTTGCTTCCCTTCTTAATGAGGGACTTAATGTCTACGCCGCTTTCAGCCGGTTTTCCGGTAGTGGAAGGTTTTCCCCCTGTCGGTTTTGTTGTCTTGTCAAACGACCGCTTTCTTTTGTATTCTGATATTCCCATCTCATTTCACCACTTTATTTCCCATTGCGATTGATTATTTACAAAATACGCAAGGCCGTTGCTCATGTGATACAATGTTTTATCTTCCGTAGTTATTTCATTTTTTACATACACCCGTACACCATTGTTTTCCCTGGTGAGATAATTAATTAAGGCTGGAACAGTAGGTGAAACATCATGCAGCCACTGTTCATCGTGCTCCTTTACGAACGCCTGGCTCATAATAGACATTTTGATTTTTTAAATAACGTTCTGTTAGTGGATGCTTTTCCACTTACCTAAATAATGCTAAAAACAAGCCAGGCCATAAGCCTTCATATCCGAGTTCCAAATGCTTACTCACAAAGAATAAGCAATTAGTACATTAACATAAGTATCATCCTCTTGTAAACTCTCGCCTCCCATAAGGCACTTGCCACAAAACGACTGACACTAGCTACTCGCTACTAGCTACTAGCTGTCAAATGCTGGCATATATTTTATGCAAAATATCACATGAAGCGATACGAGGTTCCCGAAGACATGAAAGTGAAATTTGACTACAATGAAGCTGATCTTCCACCATCCGTAGTAAAATTTCAACCTGCAGTATTTAGAGATGGAGACAATTACTGTTGCCTATTGGGACCGGACCCCATGGAGGGAATTTTTGGGTGCGGGCCAACTCTAAAAGAGGCCTTATTGGACTGGGATGCTCATTTGCAAGAATACATCAAAGAAGGAAAGGGAAATGACGAGGTGACTGCCTATATAAAAAGCAAAGAGGGTTAATAAATCAATCTATCTCCGTCCGATTGTCGAATTGCCGAATTGTCCAATTCTCCAATTCTCTCTCAAAACTACTCGCTACTCGCATTTCCCCCCAAGTCTCACGTTTGACGTTTCACGTTTCACCTCCTTTCACTTAATTCGAATATTTATTTGGAAAATATAATTTACATATTATTTTTGAGGCGTAGAGCTTGTGCATTGGAGTTAGTTTGTACCACTATTTAATCATTAATCTATAGCTATGAAAACGGCAACCTTTACCCTATTGGCGTTATCCTTGTGTATGTACGCGTCCGCTCAGTCAGGCACTCCTGATGGTTCCTTTAATAATCCAGGTACTCCCGGTTATATTACCACAAATGTTGTCGGTGGCGATGATTACGCTCAGGCTGTAGCCGTTTATAGCGACGGTAGAGTGGTTGTGGCAGCCTAAAATGAAGACAACTACTTCACCATCCTTCGTTATACTTCTTCGGGTACCTTAGACCCCACATTTGGTACGGGCGGTATCGTTACGTTGCGATATGCTCCTGGTGATGATGCACAGGCATATGCTATAACAGTTTTAAATAATGACAAAATTCTGGTAGCCGGTTATACCGAGGGAAGTACTAAGGACTTCGCCCTACTATGCCTGGAAGAAGATGGAGATCCTGATCTTACGTTTGGCACCAATGGTTGGGCGGTTACACCAGTTGGTACAGGCAATGATGAGGCGCGTAGCATAGCCATCCAAAGTGATAATAAGATTGTGGTGGCAGGTAGCAGCAATAACGGTTTGGACAATGATTTTGCTTTGGTTCGGTATAATTCGGATGGCAGCCTCGATAATTCGGGACCAGGCTTTGGCACAGGAGGTAAAGTGACAACTGATATTAATGGTGACGACCTGGCCGTAAGTGTTGCGGTTCAAAGCGATGGAAAGATTGTAGTGGGAGGTACCAGCAATACCACGGGAGCTAGTGATTTTGCTGTGGTACGCTATAACTCAGATGGCAGCCTCGACAATTCAGCGCCCGGTTTTGGTACCGGTGGTATTGCGACGATAGACATTGTATTTGGCGGCGCCGGTTCAACTGACGTAGCCCATTCTATGGCCGTTCAGCCGGACGGAAAAATTGTACTGGTGGGACAAACTGTAAATGGTGGGGGTAACGATGATGTGGCAATTATCCGTTTGACGCCCGATGGTGCCTTAGATTCCGGACCATCAGGATTTGGTGGCGATGGTATTGTAACTTTTAATTATGGCCCAGTCAATACAGATGAAGAGGTCCGTAGTGTAATTATTCACCGAGATGGTAAAATATTGGTTGCTGGCAGTACAGACGGTACCGGGTCTTCATATTCTCTTTTAATGCTATGCTATAATGCGGACGGTTCATTGGACACTAGTTTCGGGCCAGATGCAAATGGCATTGTCACTGCAGATGTAACCGGCACTAATGAATGGGGGTATTCCATGGCGCAGTATGGTGACAGGATCTATATCGCAGGTTCAACAGGTAACAATTTTTCAAGACAGGTAATATTATCTGCTTTCCAAAATAGCTACAATACGCTCCCTTTAACCTTGTTGCAATTCTATGCTGAAAAACAAACAAGCGAGGTGGTTTTGCATTGGCAAACCGGGACAGAAGAAAACGTAAAACATTTTATTATTGAAGGCTGCAACGACGGCAGAACATTCAAACCTATCGGGCACGTTTTCGCTACCGGTAATAGCAACACCGTAAAAAATTACTTATACACGGATCAATCACCTTTTGCCGGATACAACTATTACCGGTTATTTATGGAGGATGTTGACGGAAGCTATAAATACAGCAGAATTGTAAGTGTGAAATTCGGAGAAAAAGTAACAGCAAATATGCAGATATATCCCAATCCTGCTAAAGACATATTGGAGGTTCATTTAACCGAAGGTTTACCTGGAACTGTTAGCCTGCATATCATCGATCTGTATGGCCATATTGTAAAAACAAATACAATTCTATCA
>CBIMFG010000686.1:0-3847 GCA_966243125.1 uncultured Niastella sp. | reverse complement strand
TCAAAACCTGAAACAGCACCTGTCCTGTCACTTTTATCCAGCCTAATTTCCGGATTCTTTTTTTCAGAAATTCTTTTCTGGGCACAGGTTCTTCCATCAGAACACGTTCAACCAAAAAATGCTCTTTTAAAAAATAATCGTTTGTATATGTGGCTATATTACCATTCCCATCGCGTACCGGCCTGATCCGGCCTTCTTCCTGGGGAAGAAACTGCAGCACATCATCTTCATACACACCAAATAAATACAAGGTTATTTTATCAGGTTTCCCGTTTTCATGTATTGTTTTTTTCAATTTTACACCGGCAGCATCGTATGCATATTCAATACTCCCTTTGTTTAAGGTAATGGTTTGGGGAAGATTAAGGTAATTATACCCAATGGATGTGATGTCCTTATTCTTATCGATAATCAGATTACCGTTCGCATCGTAATCGTAATCTATAGCCGCAGATGTTTTCGTCCCACCCAGGGCATTCAAATAATCAGCTGACGCCCTAAAATCACCCAGCTTTGTCTGCGGATCATTTAAGGTATCCACTACGTTCTTCAACTTATTTGATCTATTGTTATCGTTGTAGGAATAGGCAAGCTGATCTACAATACTACTGCCACCCAATTTCAATCCCTTTTGTGTTTGGCTTAAAATATTCCCATTTGCATCGTAAGTAAGATTGGATACGGAAAAGTCAACTCCGGCCGTTCTATTAAACCCTGAAGTATATTGATTAAAATCAGCTCCTGTTAACCTGTTTGCCGCATCGTAGGTAAAATCATATTTTCTCACCTCGCCATCTCCTTTGCTTTTCCAAACCGTTCCGGCAATATTCCCTGCAAATTGGGCATGGTCATACTTACCCAGTGAAGCAATGGTCTCTCTATCATAACCCAGATCAAATCCAAAATAATGACTGGCATCGGATGGATTTTTGGCATATTGCCGGTTTGCTCCAAGCACCCAGCCGCGAATATTATAATCATAGGTAAGCGTTTCCAGCCCGGCGTTGTTATTAAAGGCTGGTGAGATTTTTTTAGTTTTCAACTGCCCCAATTCATCGTAGGTCATAGCAACCATCTCCTTCCAGCCACTGGCATTCACATTTTTCTCTACTGATTTAATTCGTCCCAGATCATCATATTTGTTTCTGGTAGCTACTTCATAGGTTTGCGGACTAGCGCCAGCTTTCTCGTGCTTTACATGATTCCTCAATATCTGGCCGGAAAAACTATACTGATTCGTTATTATATCCATGCCACCGGTATAGTTAATTGTTTGCACCTGAAGTACCCGGTTCTTTTCATCATAGATATTGCAGGAAGTTATGTATTTATTTTCTTCCAACACTTTTGTTCTTGTCCAGGTAACCAATCCGACAGTTGACCGTGCTAAGTTTAAGGGATCGGGATAATCTGCTGCCGGAGCATCCAGATACCCACCATAATTACTGGCATAAAGTCCGGTTGTAGAAAAACCAGCGGGAATACCATTGTAATTATCATAGTGTGTTTCCGTCAACAATACATTGGTATAGGCAGCCACATTAGGGTAAGCAGTACTATTTAATGCTTGTTGACGATGAAAAGCTGCATTATTATAATTAGATGGGTCGGTTATTTTATACGTTGCTACCGGACGGTTCAATTCATCATATTGGGTAACCAACCAATTTTGTTGGGATGCTTGCCCCATATTTGCGTCCTGCATCATAACCTGCCTGTCACGGGCATCGTACACCATCTGTACCGCCCCTGCGCCTGGCATTTTTTTCATAATTATCCGGTTTCTTGAATCATACTCATAACGAAAACACTGCTCAGCAAGAATAGTGGCATCACTTAATCCCCAATTTCCGGAAATCAATTCAATACCGCGTGGTTGTATAACCGCACGCAGCCTGTTATAATCATCATAGATATAATAAATGCACAGCCACCCTGTGTAACCATTACCAGCACCCTGATCAGCTGAGGCTGTTAATTGAACTTTACGCAAAACAATCAGGTCATTATTATCTTTAAATTCAATTACCTGTTTACCGTCTTCGTTTTCGAAAATGGATTTATACAACACGCCCTCTGTATAATTACCGGTCATAATATAGTTTCCAAAATTGTTAGTCACATTTGTAACCGACCACTTTTTTACATCATCAACAACTGTGTTGTATAAATACCGGGTCCTTACGCCTCTTCCTTCATGTACCCATGAATTGCCTGGTGCATATTTTTTATCAACCCTGTTCAATGCATTAGGCTCATAATCAGTTTTGGAATAATAATACTGCTCTCCCTGCCCTAAAAGATAATTATCATAAAATGTTTTTTGCTCTGCGAAGGCCTGTAGTCTAAAACCACCGTCTGCCACTGAAGAAGGCGCATAGGCAAGATACTCACGACCAGAGCGGGCATATTCATCATACAACAAAGTTGTTACCAAATCCTTTGCAGCAGAAGCTGTTGAGGGAAACGACCCCTGCTTTACTACTGTTTGTATTGGCCTGCCCAATCCATCAACGTATTGTGTGGTTTGCCGGGCTTCTTTTATTGCTTTTGCGGGAATGGTATTGCTATTTGCAACCGGTACCGGCGCAAATAAATCCCAGGCCCGCGTGTAATTATTCAGATAATCCGGATAGTGATCAGGATTGTAAGGACTTGCATCCTGGGCTGAAAGTCTGGTGCAGGATAAAGTTATTATCAGCAGCCCAAACGCTATTTTTTTCATCATGATTCAGTTATTTCAATCTTGTAAAGCCTGTTTATTAAAACCCAATATGAAACTGGGCACAACTGCTCCCTAATGTAACATTATTGACAGTTGCGGGATAACCTCTTACGTCTACATTACCGCATTCTGAATAATATTGAAATGAATAGGGAAAGTCATAGTCCATAAATTCCATTTCATAAACACCTGGCAGAATTTCACCCAAATCCTGATAGCCATTAGTGTCATCTGCTACCATAAAATGGTAGTATGTATCCGTTGTTTTATTGTGCAAATAAATCTCTACGTTATCATCTGTTTGGTTTTCGACTTTAAACATGAAGGGAACCGGTGTACAAACACCCGATGGATCTGTGTTCGCTACATTCTGTGCATAAGCTAAAGCCTGCGCATTGGCATCAATCAGCGATGTAGGCGAGTTGAACATTTTAGCAGGCACTGTAACATATACCTGCCCGCCTGCATAATCATCCGGACAATTATTTTTCGTATAATATCCACTTAAATCGTCGCTATAATAAACAGAAGGTACTGGACAGGCGTTGGTATTTCTTCCTACTGACACCCATTTGGTTTGTGGATATTCCTTATAGCACGGATTTACAAACGCCTGTTGTCGTTCCTGTTCACCTGTATTTGTCCCCCCTGCATCTTTTACACATTGATAATTGGAGGTATTTTGCCAAAAATCGGCTGCTGAACCACAAGAACCAGCGTTGATTGCCCGTTGCCACCGTTTTTGACCGCTTGTATAACTATTTGGATTGTTATCTATTTGCTCATACCACCTATATCCGGTATTAAAAGCAGAATCAACAGAACATACTTCACAATAACCATTGCCTGTATTCTGCCAGTTGGGTGCCGTAGTAGCAGCCGTTGAACTATTATTGAAACTGTAACTATATTTCTTTAACACATTCTTGTCTTTATCTAATATATGCATGAGTCGCAACGCCGGATCGTATTCGTAATATGTGGTCTGATTATTAGCATCCGTCTGCGATGTTACACCTACCAGCGGATCATAGGTAAATGTGGTCATACGTGCGTTCGATGGATAAAACCTCACTTCATCAATCTGTCCGGATATACTTATCGTATAGCTATTACCTGTAA
>CBIMFG010000685.1:0-3863 GCA_966243125.1 uncultured Niastella sp. | reverse complement strand
TATGCGTTAAATGCTATTGACACCATATTTCAGCAGCACGACGTTGCGGTTGTTACCGGTGGCACTGGTTTGTATATAAAAGCATTTTGTGAAGGCCTCGATGATATGCCGCCTTTAGCGCCCCACATTCGCACCGCCATACAGGAACAATACCAGCAACAGGGACTTGCCTGGTTACAACAACAGGTACAGGAGCACGACCCTTTGTATTATGCTACGGGCGAAATTCAAAACCCACAACGCTTAATGCGCGCGCTGGAAGTAATACAGGCAACAGGCCAGAGTATCCGCACGTTTCAGCAACAAAAAAAAGTTGTCCGTCCATTTAATATCATTAAGCTGGCACTTGAATTGCCCAGGCCGGAATTGCATGCACGTATCAACACCCGGGTTGATAATATGATGAAGCAGGGGCTGCAACAGGAAGCAGAAAGACTGTATCCGCTTAAAGATTTGAACGCCCTGCAAACAGTAGGCTATAAAGAATTTTATGATGGCGAAGAAGGCGATCCGGTGGAGCGAATAAAAGTAAACACGCGGCACTACGCGAAAAGACAGATGACGTGGTTTAAGAAGGATGCAGGGATAGAGTGGTTCTCTCCATATTCAATAAGCGAAATGATTGAAAGAGTTAACAAGTTGACAAGTTAACTTGTTGACCAGTTAACCAGTTGATCAGTTGACGGGTTAACTGGTCAACTGATCAACCGGTCAACTGACTAAAATACCTTGAAACCAACTGTCAACAATATCTGCCCTATATTACTCTTTACATCAGCATATACGTTCTGTTGCGGTGGAGGCAACAGGTAAGGGAAGTTTGAATCGGTGGTTATACTGTATACGTATGTAAGGTCAATGAATATACCTTTATCGCGGTAGCCCAAACCAGCGCTTATGTTCGATTTGCCAGCTTTCACCGGATTGCTTTCGTACGGATTACCATAGTGCGCAAAACCCAAACGGCCCATAATGGTATTGAATTTTAATTCCATCCCAAACCGGAAATTAAAGGCGCTTTTGTACAGTTGCTTAACTGTTGAGTTCACCTGAGTGTAATACGAGTCATCGTCACCTTCCTCAGCCGCACTAAACTTTGAAGAGCCATAGGTTACATATTCCAGATCGGCGGTAATAAAACCACGTTGCTCGGTAACATCTTCCACGCCGTTAATGATATACGAGCCGCTTGCTATGAATTTCCAGGGTGAAGAAAGGTTGTATTTGTAAATAGGCGATCCGCCGTAGTAATCTGAGGTAACGGAGTCAACAGGAGTGGAAAACAGGTTTTCGTGGTTCACTGCCATTTTACTTGTCAGGTTATCTTTCAACCCATAAAAAGTAGGCGTATGCACAGCCAATCCAACCCGTAGCGCCTGTGTTGCTTTGTAAATAGCGCCCAGTTTAAAGTTTAAACCAGCACCGGTAGTGGTAAGCTTTTCTTCATACCGGGAGTATTTAAAGTTGTTATTGGGATCATCTGTGGGGTCCGATTCGGTGTATTCTGTGGTACGTTCATACTTTACAATAGGCACACCAAGGCTGCCGCCAAGGTAGAATTTGTCATGCAGATTACCCGCATAGCCCAACGCAATTTCGGTAATACCGCCTCTGGTGGTGATCCTGTTTTCCTGATTCACTGAATTCAGGTATTCAGGCAGGCCTACTACCTGTTTTATACCGCCAATGGTAGCCGTATCTATTAAGTAAGTATAAAGAGCCATTTTAGTGGGCAGCGACAGGTTTGATTCATATATGTTGTCTAACCGTACGCCTGAATTGGAAAACTCATCGGCATACACTTCAGAACCTGAGCTGTAATCGTTATTTCCCTTATAGTAAATAGAATTATTGAAATTGGCGGCCCGGTTAACGGCAATGCTGAAAGCCTTGCTTACCCAGTTCATACCAGGGGTGCTGTTGGCTGAAACAAAGCCGGTAGTGCTCATGTTAAACCGGTTGGCATTGTTGCTGCGGGTGCTGGTGCCGCGATAATCACCATCGCTGTGGGCCAGGGTAAAACCCGGCGTAAGCACTATTTCACTTACCTTAAAAAAGCCTAAGCCAGCAGGGTTAACAAATGTGGAAGTTATTTCACCGCCCAGCGAGCCTATAGCGCCGCCTACGGCCTGGCTACGGGCTGTACCCGAGGGTACCACCCAGCTCATTCGTATTACATCTTCTGGTAACTGCGACATGGCCTGCGCGCCTATCAAAGTAAGAAAAGCTATCGAAAGGGTTTTCTTCATGTTTCTTTATTGTATGAAAAACGGTAAACGTGAAAGCGTAAACGGCAAAAGCCTGTACCGTTTTATTTCATGTTTACCGTTGAATAAATATCATTTTCGACTTTAGTTATGAGGAGTACAGTCGATTGAATCGATAATTTTTTTTAAGGTGCTGATATTTCTGTTGAATTCATCTCTCGTTTCACGATTAGTGAGCACGGCCTGGTCTGCTTCCACCGCCACCGCTGCCGCCGCCATATGAACCACCACCCGAAGAAGGCGAGTAAGTTCTTACCGGTGCAGAAGAAGGCGTGTAAGATGGAGTGCTGGAACGTTGTGTTGGTGTATAGTAGCTGCCGTTATTGTCGTTTCTATAAACCCGGCGTAAACCACCTGAATTGCCATCGTTGCTGTTGTTGGTATTGAACCGTCCGTTGGCATTGGTGTAAATTGGCCGGCCATTGGTAGTGTTGCGAATATTATAGTTCCCGTTGGTATAGCTGCTCATGTTGAAATTACGAACTGAACGGTAAACAACCGGGTTGCTTTTTGCGCCACCTACAACAATACCACTTGAATAGGGATTGTAATAGCTGTTCCAGTAGTAATAGCTGCTCCAATATGGGTTGAACTAATTAAACGACCAGGGGTTGTAATAGCCATATGCATAAGGCATTCCAATGCCATACCCACCGTAAAAACCGCCACCATAGCCACCATAAATGGAAGGTCCGTAAGCGGAATAAGGCGTATATGGGCTATAAGCTCCGTAATACCCACCGTTGTACTGCCAGTCGTTATAATTATCAAACTGGCTCCAGCGGCTTCCATATTGCCGCATGCTTAGGTAATTATCTTCGGGATTGCTATTATTGTAACGGCTGTAGGTGCTGCCTTTTCTGGGCGTGTTTACCGTCATGTATGAATCATCAACAGTTGGGGCTGGTGAATAATACACGTCATCCGGTGTTTGCTGACTGCGGTATACCGAGCAGCTGGATAAAGCGGCCATCGCCAGAATAACAGGGAGTATATTTCGGAACCTCATAGTAATGGTTTTACGTGTTTACATTGGTAAATGCTACTTTTGCATCTGCCCAAAAATAAAGTTACAATAAAATGCCAGTATTTTATTATTGGGCGACTGTTAAAATTTGTCCATAAACATCTTGATAATGAGGGCAGAAGGGCCGGTTGAAGGTCCTTACATTGTAATTAAAAAGTAGAAACCCGATCTATATAAACAATTAAAAGCATGAGCAAAGAGATCACCAGCCGAAGCACAGACTATTCGCAATGGTATAACGACCTGGTTATTAAAGGCAGCCTGGCCGATTATTCGGCGGTAAGAGGTTGCATGGTAATAAAACCTTATGGGTTTTCCCTGTGGGAAAATATGCGCGATGCCCTTGATAAAATGTTCAAGGACACCGGGCACGTAAATGCCTATTTCCCGCTGTTTGTTCCCAAAAGCCTGTTCGAAGCTGAGGAAAAGAACGCCGAAGGCTTTGCCAAAGAGTGCGCGGTAGTAACGCATTACCGCTTAAAAGCTGATCCTTCCAAAAAGGGCGCCCTTATGGTTGATCCCGAAGCCAAACTGGAAGAAGAGCTGGTGGTTCGCCCAACCAGTGAGGC
>CBIMFG010000684.1:0-3865 GCA_966243125.1 uncultured Niastella sp. | reverse complement strand
GCCTGATCGCCACCCTGGAAGCCCGCCTCCGCGGTCGCGACGCCGAAGCGATCGTGGTGAGCATCCTCGACAAAGTACCAGTGCCACTGGAGCCGCGTGCATGAAGCGCCGTGCGTTCGCAGAGCCGTGACTCCACCAGGAGCCCGCGCGGCGATTGAGTGCACGCCATGATGGACTCGCCCGAGGCGCGGCCACTCGCCTCGACACCCTGGCTCTTCACCCGTCAAGGCCTCCTCCTCCTTGGCCTCATCACCGCGCTCGCGGCCCTGTCGGTGGGGCTGCTGGTGGCGTCTGATTCAATCAGCAGCAGTTGTGTTCTGCTGGTAAGATCCGTATGTAACCTTTCTTTCAACTGCGCATAATACAAACTGCGAGGCTCAATGGTGTTGTTGGATTCTCCCCAATAACCATCGCCTGAAAACTGCGCCCAGCTGCCAAACGACCAGTTTTGTGCTGTTGGTGGCTGATAACAGTCGATGCGGGCAGCGGAGCAATTCCAGAAAACGCTGTTGGCAATATTCCAGCCTGCACCATTGCCATCCTGACCCCGGTTCAAAAAGCTGATGGGCTGGCCATCAACCGTTACCATATCAAACAACACACCGGCACTCCAGCTGTCTAAACCACCACTAAAACCATAAGCGCGTTACGAATAACATTGTACAAATTCATTAGGGCCTGGTGCACAAAAACCGGTGGCAAAATCATGGTTGCCATACTCGGCATACAAACGTTGAAACAACACCTGCTGACCGGCAGTATAAAACGTATTGCGACGATGACCGCCTATTTCCGAAACGGGGGCCAGCGATTTACAATCTTCTACGGTAATGCGTTTACTGGTTTCTGGTATGAATACGGCAGAACCGGCAAAATGTTCAAACACTACCTGGCGTACCCAGGCATCGGTTGTATTTTCAATACCAATGGCCATCCAGCGATGGGCTTCATCTTTTGGATTGTTGGTATCATATTCCGACACCAAACGAAGGTTCTCCACCCCTACCTGCTGAATGCGTCCGTTCCAGTTGTAAGAAGCAATTAATCCACCACCATATTGTTCATCGAGCGCAGTGGTTAACGGCGCATCCAATTGAATGGAACCGTTGTTTACAGCAACAACGGTGCGGTCCCAATACAACTCGCGCTGACCGGGTTTCCAACCCAATGCGGTTATGCCGCCACCAAAATGATTGGTGTGCAATTCGTTTATCCAGTTTTGGGTGGAAGGGCGGTGAACGATCACCTTATCCCCTGCTTTAAAATTATTAGGTGTAGCTACATTAACAGTAATACTGTTAACAGGTATATATTTGTCGGTAAGCTTTATTTCAGTGTTGAGTTGCCGGTCGTTTTTACCAGCTATTGCAATCAGGGTTTGCCGGTCTTTACCGGTTCCTTTTAAAATAGTTCCATTATCGCCAGATCCGCTGCCGCGTAATACCACACCGGATGCGCGAATGATCAACTGGCCCGCTACTTCATATTGGCCAGGCAGTAACAAAACAGCGCCACGTACATTATTTTTATCGGGGGGTAAGCTGGCTACATAATCGAGCGCAGCCTGAATGCGAACGGTAGCATCGCCGCTTTTTATGGGCACCACTACTTTAACCG
This sequence comes from uncultured Niastella sp., assembly GCA_966243125.1. Taxonomy (GTDB): domain Bacteria; phylum Bacteroidota; class Bacteroidia; order Chitinophagales; family Chitinophagaceae; genus Niastella. The sequence goes on along the minus strand of CBIMFG010000684.1, from coordinate 2,248 downwards.
GTGCATCGGGGATGGCTTTATCGCCGCCCATATAACCACTGTAAGAAAAATCGGGAACACGGTTGCCCAGGGAATCGGCAACATATGCAAGTTTGCCTTTTGCGTTTGATAAAGGCGAAGGAGGAGGCGCCTTTTTATCTTTCTGGGAGTAACCCGCACTTGTAATCAGCAGCAGACTGCCAATAAAGAACGGCTTTATGAAAACGTTTACAAAACCAGGCGTATGTATGGGGCGAATTGTTAAAAACATAAGTGCCGATGATTATTGTTAAAGTCCTACCCCAACGAATCGGGATAGGACTAACATTTTTGCGTAACCTAAAATATCTAACTGCGAAATGAACGCTCTTTATTTCTTAACCGTAGCGGTTTTGCTTACTTCGGGTCGCTCAATAGCCAGCGGCACTAAGCTGTTCAGGTACTCTTCGATATTTGTATAACCACCTTTTGTTTTGTACTGAGAAGCGTCGGCTGCATTCTTCGGGTTCAAACCATGTTTAACCTCATAATCATCGGGCATACCGTCGTTATCACTGTCTTTATAGGGTGTGCCTTTGTATTCAGGGTAACCGCCAACCTGTACAGGATCTGTAATGATACCCATTTTATAAGAATCGATGGGCAGTTTACGGTGTTCAAATTGGGTAGTAGGTAAAGGTACCCCTTCTTTATAAGTGATCTTACCTGTTCTTACCTGTTCTGTAACGCGGGTATCTACCGGATCGCGTTTGGGTAAAATGGCGCCTGCATTTTTTACTACGTAACCATAAGCTTCGTTAGCCGTTACCATAGTGAGCTTGGGCATTGGCAAAGGCTCGTTCACTTTTATGAAATCGGTGTATTCACCGGCATCTTTCATTTCTTCAACCTGTACACCACCAGCCCAGTTGTTTTTGGTAATTTCCGGATAACCTTCCATAATATTACCGTTTACATAGGCGCGGCCATATACTTTTGTTTTCAGTTTGCTGCGGCCTGATTCCGGTTTCAGGAAGCGGTGGCCAACAGGGCCGGTTTTTGTGGTAACCGGACCGGGTTTATAATAGTTATTGATGAAGTTGTACATAGCCCGGTAGTCGCCGCCATCGCTGGAACGGTGCATCCAGTTAAATACAACGTTGTTTACAAAGTTGAAAGTGCCGTTCCAACCCACTGATGGGTTACGGCCGGTATTGTTAGCCCACATGTTGCGCATGAAGGTGCAATTTTCGCCACCCAGGGTGCTACCGAATGAGTGGTTATAAGTATCCAGTGATTCAGCGAAGATCGAGTTCTGGATAGTGATATTCACGGTTCCCAGTTTTTGCTCAATGGCGCCGGTGCTGTCGTTGTACATGTGACGGTACATACTCATGTTCTCGTCAAGACCCCATGAGGCAGATACGTGGTCGATCATGATGTTACCTACAGGGTTGCCACCAATGGCGTCGTCGCGACGGCCAACATTGGTTTCACCACGACGGAAACGCATAAAGCGCACCACTACATCGTGGGTGTTGAGCCATACTGATTCACCGGCAATACACACGCCATCGCCGGGGGCACTCTGGCCTTCGATGGTTACATAGGGAGCGCGAATAATAACGGGTGTTTTCAGGCGAATGATACCTGCAACATTAAATACAATAATACGGGCGCCACCTGTTTCGCAGGCTTCGCGGAAGGTGCCGGGACCTCTGTCTTCGAGGCTGGTCACCACAATTACTTTACCACCACGACCGCCGAAGCTGTAAGCGCCACCGCCTTCAGCACCGGGGAATGCCACCATATTTGCCTGTGGCAAATCGTAAGGACGTGCCGCCCAGGGAATATAAGGTTTACCCTCTCTTGCTTCTTTCTCAATAATGGGTAATGCTTTGGCCCATGCTTCATCAGAATGTTTGCGTTCTGCATTCAACAAAGAATCTGACCACCTTTGTACATCCTGAGGAATTTTTGGGTACTGAGCAAATACCGGCTGCGCCAATCCCACAGCGGAAACTAAAAGAAGGTTGCGAAATTTTTTCATTTTCATTAGTAACAATTTTCAGATCGTTGTTTTAACAGTATAAGAGACGTCGTATTGTCGGTCTTCTTCCGGGCCTCTCCCTATTCTTGCTTCACAAAGTTAAGCCAGGAGATTTAAAAGGTTCAAAATACATTTATTCTTTAAAAAACTACAGGGAGGATGATGAATCCTCCCTGCATTAGACTGTGAGTTGCTATTTAGAAGTTGCATTTACCCGAAATAATATACTGTTTTGTTCGT
>CBIMFG010000683.1:0-3867 GCA_966243125.1 uncultured Niastella sp. | reverse complement strand
GGTGGCTCGGCACGATGCGATCCTCGGCCGCCCGATCATCGAGCAGCTGGTACTCCACTGCCCGCGCCCAGATCGGCGACGCGTCAACGGCGCGATAGAACAGGCCGCTATTGCCACCCAGCTGGCATTGGCTGTAGTCTATCCCGCAGCAGGGAATATTGGCGGTGGTGGTTTTACAGTTATCAGGCTGGCCAACGGTTCAAATGTTACCATCGATTACCGCGAAAAGGCTCCGGCTAAGGCATCCCGTGATATGTATCTCGACAAACAGGGAAATGCACAAACAGAATTAAGTCAGAATGGTCATTTAGCCTCCGGCGTTCCCGGCACCATTGCAGGTTTGTTTGATTGTATGAAATATGCCAAACTGCCGTTTAAAAAATTAATTCAACCAGCTATTGACCTGGCAGAAAAAGGATTTGCCATAACCGAAGCCGAAGCCAGGATCCTGAATCACTACAAAGAGGAGTTTATAAAATACAATACCGTTACCCCTGTTTTTGTTAAACAGTCTACCTGGAAAGCGGGTGATACCCTGGTTCAGCGCGACCTGGCCAATACCTTAAAACGCATTCGCGACAAAGGAAAAGCGGGCTTTTACGAAGGAGAAACCGCCCGGCTTATTGTAGCAGAAATGAAACGCGCCAATGGGATCATCAGCTATGACGACCTGAAAAAATACGAAGCCAAAGAACGCGAACCCGTTGTTTTTGACTACAAAACATATAAGATAATTACTATGCCGCTGCCAAGCAGTGGCGGCGTGTTGTTACCTCAAATGATGCATATGATCGAAGACAGGCCGGTGAAAGAATATGGCTTTCTCAGTGCCCAGGCAGTGCAGTTGATGACAGAAATTGAACGCCGTGCCTATGCCGACCGCGCCAAATTTTTGGGTGATGTTGATTTTTATAAAGTGCCTGTAAAAAAACTTACCAGCAAGGCATATGCCGCAGAAAGAATGAAAGATTATAACCCGCAAACTGCCGGCACCAGTCAGGCAATACAGGCCGGCGTTATTCCCGAAAGCGAAGAAACCACACATTTCAGCGTATGTGATATAAATGGGAACGCGGTATCAGTGACCACTACCCTAAACGGTGGTTATGGCAGTAAGACCGTAGTAGGCGGGGCCGGCTTTTTATTGAACAATGAAATGGACGACTTCAGTATAAAACCAGGCGTGCCCAATATGTACGGGGCAGTAGGCGCCGATGCCAATGCTATTGCTCCGGGCAAACGCATGCTCAGCTCTATGACGCCCACTATTGTTTTGAAAAATAACAAACCTTATGTAGTGGTTGGTACGCCGGGCGGCACCACTATTACCACTTCCGTGTTTCAAACACTTGTTGATATGCTTGAATTTGAGATGAGTGCTGAAGATGCGGTGAATAAACCCAAATTTCATCACCAATGGCTGCCCGATCAGATAGATGTAGAAGCTGCATTTCCACCAGAGGTACGGCAACAGTTACAGCAAATGGGGTACAAGGTTGTACAACGTGGCGCCATTGGCCGTACTGAAGTAATAAAAATTGAAAATGGTCATATTGAGGCCATAGCCGATAACCGGGGCGATGATTCGGCCGCGGGCTTTTAGTAACTTACATCAAATATTACAACATGAGTGCTTCATTAGGAACAGAATACCTGCAAACAACCATCAGGCGGTTACGTTATTACAAAATGCTGGGCGAAAAAACATTCGAACAGTTAACAGATGCCGATTTTCACTATGCTCCTAATGAAGCCTCCAACAGCATTGCCGTTATTATACAGCATGTGTCGGGCAATATGCTCAGCCGCTGGACCAACTTCCTTACCGAAGACGGGGAAAAAGCCTGGCGTAACCGCGATGAAGAGTTTGAAGTGCATAACTACTCCAAACAACAACTATTAGAACTGTGGGAAAAAGGGTGGCAATGCTTTTTGAATGCCCTTACTTCCCTCACCGAAAACGATCTGTTAAAAACCATTTACATCCGCGAAGAACCCTTACTGGTAATAGATGCCATCAACCGCCAGCTGGCACACTACCCCTATCACGTAGGGCAGATCCTTTACATTGGCAAACTGATCAAAGACACTGCCTGGCAAAGCCAGTCGATAGAAAAGGGTAAATCAGAAGCGTACAACAAAAGTGATGGGGTGAAGGACCCGGCGAAAAAGCACTAGGGTGAGGCCAAATTTGCACTGCACTCAGCACAGTTACACGTTCTTATACATCTATTTTTTGATCATGATCAATTAGCGCATATCCTGTTTTGTTGTATTTTCATACAACAAAACTATTAGCCATATGCCTAATAATAAAGTCATTCTTGTAAAAGAAACACCCGTAACAATTATTGAAGTAAACCAGCAGGATTATATCTCATTGACCGATATGGTTAGAAACATGGAGGATGGATCGGTACTTATAGAGAAATGGCTCCGCAATAAAAATACTATTGAGTTTATTGGTATCTGGGAAAGAATAAATAATCCAGACTTTAATTCCCCCGAATTCGGGGGAATTATGCAAGAAGCGGGGTTAAACCGGTTCACTTTGTCGGCGAAAAAATGGATAGAACGAACAAATGCAATTGGTCTTGTTGCAAAAACAGGGCGTTTTAATAGTGGCACCTACGCCCACAAAGACATAGCCTTTGAGTTCGGCAGCTGGCTCAGCGCCGAGTTTAAACTATACTTCATTAAAGAATTCCAACGCCTCAAAGATGAAGAAAACAAAACCCACCAGTTGGAATGGAACCTGCAGCGCACCCTTTCTAAAATAAACTACCGCATACATACCGATGCCATTAAAGAAACGCTGACCCCGCCTCAACTTACCCGCCAACAAACCGGTGCTATTTATGCCAGTGAAGCCGATCTTTTAAACATGGCGCTTTTTGGAAAAACTGCGGCCGAATGGCGCAAGGAAAACCCAGGCAAATCGGGCAACATCAGGGACGAAGCCACCCTTGAACAATTGGTTGTGCTAAGTAACTTGAAAGCATCAATGCCGTGCTGTTGCGACAAGATCTTCCACAATGTCAACGACTACAACAACTCAATGAGATTGCCATCTCCCAAATAAAGTCTTTGCTGGCAAACAATTCCATGAAAAAACTAAAACAGTAATTACCCATTCTCCCCAACCCCTTTATCAACGTTATCAACCCTATTAACTTGTTAACTCGTCAACCGGTTAACTGGTCAACTGTATATGTAATCCCCTGCCTTGTAACGTTCACCTTTTTTCCCTATCTTACCATGCTTAATCTGGTCGTAGCTTCCCAGCCTATACCAACCCATTTACCCCGTTTACCTTTTTTGAACCATTTGGCCCAATTTTCGGTTAAAAACCAGGAAAATAACCAACCTTGCCAACCATTTTACGTATGTACCATACAGCAATCGACGCATTACACCTTCCCATGTATGTTAAAGCCACTGAAAAGTTGCTCAAAAACAATTCATTGGTATTGATTTTGCGCCAATTAGAGAACGGTTTTATTACTTTTACACTTAATACGCTCCAACCCTGAGAAAGTTTTGGAAAATATCCCGGACCGTGCTGCTGGTATTGATCGGACTGATCATACTGGTATGGCTGTCTATTCAAACTACTCCGGTTCAAAACTGGTTGGTAAAACAGGTCACGGGTAAACTTTCCAAAAACCTTCATGCTACCGTTCGCATCAAACACGTTGATTTCGCTTTATTCAATAAAATGGTGCTGGAAGGCACCCTTGTAAACGACCAGCACAACGATACCCTGTTGTATGCCGGCGCCGTAAAAGTGAACCTTACCGACTGGTTCTTCCTGAAAGATCGCGTAGTCCTCAGCTATATTGGCCTCAATGATGCCGTGATTAATTT
>CBIMFG010000682.1:0-3872 GCA_966243125.1 uncultured Niastella sp. | reverse complement strand
ATAGTATCTGAGTGTAGAGCAATTATTGTTGTCGAATATTTTCTGGCTATACCTCAAAATATCGTCACCGGTCACCGAGAAATATTTGTCGCGGTCTGAATTGAACAGTGCCGCATCGCCCAGCAGCTCATAAAATGCCAGGTTATTGGCCCGGGTAAGCACGCTCATGTCTTCAAAAGCCAGCGTAGCTTCTGTTTTGTTCTTTATTTTAGTGAGCTCTTTTTCGCTGATGCCGCCTTGTAACAGTTTTTCAATTTCTTCATTGATGGCTGCTTCAGCGTCTTCCATTTTTACGCCCTTCACCAGTTTGCCTTCAATGGCCAGCAAACCTTTATCAACCGTTCCAAAATGATAGCATTCTATCTGGCTGAACAGTTTCTTTTCTTTTACCAGTTGTTGATACAAGCGGGATGAACCGCCGCCGCCCAGTACTTCGGTAATAAGATCGGCCACATAATACCCATGATCGAGGCGGTTATCCATATGCCATACTTTGTAGATGGCATCCAGGGGCACGTTGGCTTTTACTTCCATTGAGCGGGGCGCTGTTTGTGTGGGCTCAGCAGGGATCTGGCGATTGTATTTTTCGCCGGCAGGAATATCACCGAACCATTTCTCCGACAGCTGACGTACTTGTTCCACTTTTACATTGCCGGCCACCACCAATATGGCATTTATGGGGCGGTAATGTTTAAAGAAGAAATCTTTTACATCCTGCAGGCTGGCATTTTCAATGTGCGATAATTCCTTGCCGATGGTCATCCAGCGGTAGGGGTGTGTTTTGTAAGCCATTTCCCGCAGCTTGAACCATACATCACCATAGGGTTTGTTAATGTAATGCTCTTTAAATTCTTCAATAACCACTTTACGTTGTACTTCCAGGCTTTTTTCGTTGAAAGCCAGGGAAAGCATTCGGTCGCTTTCGAGCCAGAAGGCTGTTTCCAGGTTTTCGGCCGGTAACTGAATATAATAATTGGTTACATCATTACTGGTATAAGCATTGTTTTCGCCCCCGGCCATTTGCAAGGGCGTTTCAAAATCTTCAATATTATTAGAACCGCCAAACATCAGGTGCTCGAACAGGTGAGCGAAACCGGTTTTATTGGCATCTTCGTCCCTGGCGCCCACATCGTACATCACATTTAATACTGCCATGGGGGTGGAAGGATCTTCATGTACTATAACTCGTAAGCCATTCGAAAGCGTGAATTTTTCAAATTGTATCATATGCCGTAATTGCTTTTATATTATCCACAGGCTGGTATTGGGACCATCCGTTGCTACAAATTAACGACAAGTTGAGGTATTTGGTTGAAAGTGATTGATAAAAGACGGTTAACGTCCGGTGAGAATGTTCTTTACCTTCATGGTGAGTTGGTATGGACCGTCTTTGCGCAGCACCAGGATCTTGAGCTTTTCACCCGGGGTTTGCATCAGATTCTTATAGGTTTGAATATTATTACTGAAATTATTTGCCACCCCCATAATCACATCACCCGGTTTAAACCCGGCCTGTTCGGCCGGTGATTCGGGCATAATATCCACTACCTGAATTTCGCCATCCACCACATACATACCCAGTCCGGTGTAGGAGTAATCAAACATTTCTTTGTAATGGCTATTGGGAATCATGTAAATGTCTTTGCGCTCGTAATTGATGATGAGGTTAAAACGGCGCAGCAGGTCGTTGCCAATTAAACCGGCAAGGGCCGGGTATTGGGTAACATTATAGGCATCGTCGAAAATATAAGTAGGCACATTTTTAAACTTATAGGGCCCCAATACTACCTGTTTTATAACTCCCTGTTTCATAGGGGCTTTTCCACCCAAACCCTCTGCCTGGGTAGCATACCATTTGCGTTTGGGTTTTACAAAATTGCTGTCGCTTACAAAGTCGGCCGATAGCAGCAGGCACATACCGGCGCCGGTATCAAAATAAAACCGGGAGTTCAGCGGCCGGTTATCTTTGATATTAGCGTGTAAAATGGGGATGGTGTTTATAAGCGGTTTCAGTAAAAAGCCGCCGCGGGGGTATTTAATGGTGCCTTTTGAATAAACTGAAATGGCCAGGCTGTCGTAATCAACCTTTAAAATGTACCGCGATAAAAAGCTTAACCCAATGATGCCATCTATTTTTTCGCCATAGGCGCTGGTCAAAACATCATAATCGTTAATATGAAAATCCAGGTTCTCAACCGCTAAATTGGGCAGGTGCAGGGTTTGTCCATAGGAGAAATATACCCGCCGTACCCCGGCGATGCCCCTGATGGTGCGGTCGCTTAATTTGGTAGGTATTTTCAAATAATCTACCGTACTTGAGTCTAGCGAAATGCCGCCACTACCGGTATCCAGCACAAAATTGAGCGTATCGGGAAAGTTACCTACCCTCGCCTTAATAGTAATAATGCCACCTGTAAGTAGTCTGAAGGGGAAACGGGTAATCATTTTGGCAGGCGGGGGAATAAATTCTTCCTGTGCCTGTACCATTGTTACAGTGAGAAGCAGTATAAAAATGGATATGGTCAACAATCGCATGGGAGCAGGTTTGAATTGGAAGCTGGCTCAGGTATTCATGAGTAAGATAAAATATTTATCTGAAAATGCTAAACCATTGGTATAAAAACAACTAAACAACCCGGTACGCCTGCTGAAATACAACTTAAGATGTATTAATAAACTTCGGATTTCCGTTTATACGACTCAATCTGAACCGTTCGTTTAGTACTTTTGTTGCTACAATAAATTTTTATGCACCTGGATGAGCTATATGCGAAAGCGCTGAATTTTGACTTTTTGACCATTGAGGAAGGAATGGCCCTGTTTGAACAAGCCCCATTGACAGAACTGATGTTTGTAGCCAATGAGTTGCGTAAAAAACAGGTTCCGCATGGGAAAGTTACCTGGCAAATAGACCGTAACGTTAACACTACCAATGTATGTATTGCCAATTGTAAGTTTTGTAACTTCTTCCGCATCCCTGGCCATGCCGATGCTTACATAACTGATATAGCCACCTATAAAAAGAAAATTGATGAAACCATCCGCTGGGGTGGCGATCAATTATTGCTGCAGGGTGGCCACCACCCTGAGTTGGGTTTACAGTTTTATGTTGATCTTTTCAGTCAATTAAAACAACTGTATCCCACTATTAAACTGCACACCCTGGGGCCCCCTGAAATTGCCCATATTACCAAACTCGAAAAATCGACGCATAAAGAGGTATTGACCGCCCTGAAAGCGGCTGGTATGGACAGCCTGCCCGGCGCCGGCGCTGAAATACTGGTTGACCGTGTTCGCCGCCTTATTTCAAAAGGTAAATGTGGCTCGCAAGAGTGGTTGGATATTATGCACGAAGCGCATAAATTGAACATTACCACCTCCGGCACCATGATGTTTGGCCACGTGGAAACCGTTCGGGAACGTTTTGAGCACCTGGTAAAGATCAGGGAAGTACAATCCAGAAAACCAGCCGAGGCAAAAGGCTTCCTGGCCTTTATACCCTGGACCTTCCAGGATGTGGATACCTTATTAACAAAGATCCGCGGGGTGCATAACCTCACCACGCCCGATGAATATATTCGCATGATCGCCATCAGCCGCATCATGCTGCCCAATGTGAAGAACATACAGGCATCGTGGCTGACAGTGGGTAAAGAAGTGGCGCAATTATGCTTACATGCCGGGGCTAATGATTTCGGTTCCATCATGATAGAAGAGAACGTGGTGAGCGCAGCGGGTGCGCCGCACAGGTTTACGTATAAAGGCATACAGGATGCCATACGCCAGGCAGGCTTCGAACCACAACTGCGTAACCAGCAATACGAATTCAGGGAAATACCTGCAGGCATTGAAGAACAGGTTATAAATTATTG
>CBIMFG010000681.1:0-3873 GCA_966243125.1 uncultured Niastella sp. | reverse complement strand
GGTAAGAAAGATACCTTGCTGGAGTCGAACGCCACTTTGCTAAAAAAGTTTGGCGGAATAATTAGCCCTGAGCATAATTTCGAAAACACCATCATTATACCCCCCGTAAGTGTGGCCGAAGGCTGCGATATCAAGAACTCCATAGTTGGGCCTAACGTTACCATTGGCGAAAAAACCACCATCAATTATTCAATAATTAAAGATTCTATTATTGGCTCATTTGCAGACCTCTACGATATTGTATTAACCAATTCTCTCATTGGTAGCGATACCGAAGTAAAAGGGGAAAGCCGCAGTTTAAATATTGGCGACAACACCGAAATAGATCTGGGCGAAAGCTGATAAAATATTTCGGCGTAAAAACCAACTTAACTGGGTAAATTTTGAGTACCTTCAGGCAGGAATGCAACATAATGTACGCGCCTCGTGTCTTTATGTTTGGTTCTGGTTGAAATGATGGCAGCTGATGTTTGGTTTTGCCAACCTTTTAAACACTAATTTTTATGAGAGCTAAAAAGAGTTACCTGTTATTAGCAGCGTTAACTACTCTTTCTCTGCTAACCAAAGCTAACGGCGATAATGGCGCGCGTAAATCTACCGAGCCGGTATTACAGGGCTGTGTAGCTGATGCAAGCACTAAAAAGCCAGTACAAGGCGTAACGGTTTCTATTTCCACTTCAAAAGGAAAGGAGATGAAAGAATTTACTACCGATGCATCGGGCAATTTTAAAGTGTCACAAATGCCGGTAGGAGAGGTGATTATTATCCTGGAGAAAAAAGGATATAAAACTACCCGCCGCGAAGGAGTTATTATAAAAGAAGGTGTTTCACTTAAAATGAGTTTCGATATCACCAATTTGCCACTGGAAGATGAAAGCGATGTTTTTCATCCCTTCTTCCGGATGATGGAAGGATGATAGTAGATAAACATAATTTATATAAAGAAAGAGGCCGGTTCATATCGAACTGGCCTCTTTATTATGTTACTGGTAGCCGGTTTGCCGGGAAACCGGTAACTGATAACAGGCTACAAAAAAGCCCCCCGGAGAACCGGGAGGCCAATGAGAAAATCACTAGTCTATATGCGTATCCGAACGCTCCTGATGGTTGATTTTCATTTTACCATCTTGTTTTTTTATGGCTATATTCTTTTTCTTAAAGTACTTGTTGTATTTATCAGTTACTGATTGCGGTTGTTTTTTATCATTGATGAACAGATCGCCCGATTTATACTCAATGCTGTAATTGTCTTTGGTGTTCAGCAAACCATTCTGCTCCATTGCGTATATCATTTCCTGGTAGCCTTTCATTTCCTCCCTGGCTTTGCCAACTTCTTCGTGGGCTTTTTCCATTTCCTTTCTGAACTCAAATTTCTGGCCCTTTAATTCTTCCTTTACCCGGGCCATTTCCCTTTTGGCGTTTTCCAGTTCCTTTTGAACATCATCCTTGCTGCGCCGTTGCGCCTCTTTTAACTCTTCTTTCCATTCCTGGTTTCTAAGCGCATTGTCTACTTCTCTTCTGGCTTTTTCAATTTCCCGTTTCACCTCTTCTTTGTTTACCTGGTCAAGATCACGCTGAATTTTGTCGAAGTCGATGCGGCGAAGCGATTCCTCCACCTCACGATGTATTTTCTCTACATCTATACGTTTTACCGCTTCATCAACCTGTTGTTGTATTTTGTCAAAATCTATTTTATAGATCGTTTCTTCTACCTGCCTGGAAATTTGGTCCCAGTCTTTTTCTTTCATTTGTTCCAGCTTTTCTTTGGCTTCATCCAGCTGGCGTAATTCTTTATCCAGGTCGCGATCGTTGGCTCTTTTAAGTGTGGGTAAGGTATCAGTGGTGCGGTTAGCAATAGCCTTTTGTTGTTGCGGGCCGCCGGTAAAAGCCAGTAGGGTAACTACACTACCTGCCAGCGCCAGGGAACCCCAGCGGATAAATGGTTGATTCAATTTCATGGTTGTTTGCTTTTAAAAAATAACTAATTACGACGTCTTTCGTATAAATATACGATGGATTTCGTAAAATGTTGCATGGGGCGAAAAACTTTCTTTTGAAGGGTGAAGGTTGAAAGGTGAAGGTTGAAGGTTGAAGGGTGAATGGCTCGCTCAATTTCGAGCTCGCTATTAATCCGTAATTTCAAATATCGGAAACTATTCACCATTGACCATTCCCCATTCACGACTTTCTAAACGCCCATTTGATCATTTCTTTCCAGGTAACTTTCTTCCCATACATTAAAATACCCGTACGATAAATTTTAGCGGTAAGCCAGGTAAAGAACAAAATGCCGAGCACCAGTAAAAGCATAGAAGCAATGATCTCGGTTACCGGCACATTATACATAATACGCCCCATCATCACTACAGGCGATGTAAGCGGAAATAAGCTGCCAAAAACAACGAGGGGTGAATTGGGTTCGGCCATGGCTTTGGTCATAATAACAAAGCCCAGAATGATTGGCATCATTACCGGAAAAACAAATTGTTGTGCTTCGCTTTGGTCTTCGCTTACCACGCTGCCAATAGCCGCAAACAACGAGGCGTACAACAAATACCCTCCCAAAAAGTAAAAGATAAAACAGGAGATGATCAAAGCCCAGGGCAATGTGCCCAGGCCGGTGCTGATGGTGTTCATCATACCACCGCTTTCGGGCATGCCGGGTTGTTGCATCATGGTATTGTCGAGGCCGGGAACGTGCAGCACATATCTTAAGGTTACTATCAGGGCTATCCAAATGGCAAACTGCGTAAGGCCTACGGCGCCAATGCCAATGATCTTGCCCATCATCAACTGAAATGGTTTAACGGAACTGATCATTACTTCGGCAATACGGCTTATTTTTTCTTCCATTACACCGCGCATAACCATGGTGCCGTAAATAAGCATGATCACATAGATAAGCATACCGCAGGCAAATGAAACAGACTGTGCCACCGCGGCCACATTCTTCTTTTCTTCCTTTCCGCTCAGCACTTTGTTTTCAATGGAAACATCTGATTCAATAGACCGGTATTGTTCACGCGGAATGTTGGCCGATTGCAGCCTTTTATTTTCAATGGCATTATCGATCGGTCTTTCCACTTTGCGCTGTTGATTTACGTTGAGCGGCGATGGGCTGATCAATTGTAGAGTGCTGACCTCTTTTGTAACATCCATAGGCGGGATGTACAAAAGGGAATCGTAGCCTTTGGTTTTATAAACGCCTTTGAAGGTTTCGAATGATTGACCGGAGATCATTTCATAGGTGGATTCATCACCTTTTGAATTTTCTATCGTGGAAGAAAACAACCCGGACTGATCGATTACGGCGATCTTATTTTTTTCGTGGGTGCCGCTTACGCCAATGGCAAATATGGCGGCATAAAAACCTACAATAACAAGGGGCACCAGGATGGTGGTATATAAGAATGATTTTTTCTTAACCCGTACCAGGTATTCACGTTGTATAACAAGTAAGATCTTGTTCATAACAGTATCGTATTAAGCAGTTACAGTTTGAAATTGCCGGGCGAGGGGAGTGCCATGCACCAGTTTTATAAAGATGTCGTTCAACGAAGGCAGTATTTCCTGAAAGGAGTTGATGCCTACCTGCTTGCCCAGGTAATATTGCAGTACATCGTTGCTGCGGTAACCCTCATTGATCTTTATTATCTGTTGATGGTCGTTTTGGCCAATGATCTCAAAAGGAGCATCGGTTACTGGTGGAAAGGCATCGAGCCCAATGGAAAAAATATTTTCCTTGAACTGTTGCTTAACGCCACTTACCGTTCCATCAAGTATTTTTTGTCCTTTATTAACCAGAATAATATGGTTGCATATTTCTTCCACCTGCTCCATCCGGTGCGTACTGAATATAATACTGGCGCCATT
>CBIMFG010000680.1:0-3873 GCA_966243125.1 uncultured Niastella sp. | reverse complement strand
TTTGTGAGGGGATTGCCTTTACAAGGTAGCTTTTTGGATATTGGGGATTGCAATTCTATAAAAGACTACCGGATATTGAAAGGCAAGCTTGTACCGTTGGAAATGATCGAATCACTGAGAGAAAAGGCATTCAAAAAAATGAAAGAAGGCTTAGTCTTTTGGCTTGTAAAAAGAAAACATGCTTCGAATATTGAAAAGTCTTGGATAGCCATTTGTTTTTATAAGCGCCTGATCTAAACAGAATTTGATCTATTGTTTGCTGCCGAGTATAGAATGCTAGCAAATTTCGATGTTCTTTCAGACGACAAGACTAATTGGTAGATGAACATACAGATGAGGGAATCGAAGATTTTATTATCTGGGCTCCTGATAAAAAGATGTAAGGTGCTTACGCTATTAAATCGATTGGGAGCTAATAAATTACTTTAGAAGACCTTTGTCATATGTTGTTTCCGCAAACCCTAAATTCGTATTTATGATTGCCAAGTTTCAAATTGAACATCTTATTACTGTAAGCAATGAAACTTATGTTTTATGTAAATATCTTACTCCAGATATAAATTACCAAGTGTCAGATAATTCGTATTTAGGCGATTACCCAATAAAAAAATGGCTAGATATGCCCAGGGCCCATGACAAGGAAGGGAAACCGAGGTTTGACCTTTTTACTCTTGTGTTAAAAAATGCAAAGGACAAAGAAAATATAAAAGAAAATGATGTTTATGAAATGTGGGATGACTATGTTAATGTGAAAGAATCTTACTTGCTTTCCAATGGACAAATGATTGCCTTCTTAAAAGGCTATATCGGTAAATATGAAGAAGAATATAAACTGGAAGACAATTCCGCCAGGCAATGGATTTTGAAAAATCACCTATTTACATTTGGAAGTATTGGAACCCACGAAAAAATGAAAAATGATGCACGCGATAATATCTTTCAATATTTAATTCAACCGGTAGGACATAATGAAAAACCCGAAATTGGTGCCAGGCTCAAAATAAATAGGATGACCTGATAAATGATAGCGTTTGCTCGTTTGATAACGGCCACGCTAATCACTAGTAACGAAGATGATAACAAGCGCTATTTTACTATTAGTAACAAACTGGGTGCGCTTCTTACAGCGCACAGCAAGATGTAGTATTGTTGACAACAGGAGGTGCAGAGCTGCTAATATTATTACTTTACTCATCCTTTAATTAGGCCCCATTATTTCGATGAATCCTTTGATTTATTACCTGATTTAGAATTATCAGACATAGAATTCGACTTCTGAGCCATATTCCAAAACTGAAATAGTGAAGCATTATCTTCCATAAACTGCTTTAGCCTTTCCCCAGGGGACTTAGAAAGCCAAATTTTTAATTGCAATTCCTTTATATGTTGTGGAGTATCATTCATGCTCAAACAAATTAAATGACTTCAAATTTAGCTTATTTATCCATTTGGTAATATATGGCCAATCCAGAAGATTTTCGATTATTTCATGAAATTTTAGTAATCTCGATTTCAGGATATTGCTGGGTTAATGTTTCTAGCAGCTTCTAATAATCCTTACCCGAACTCATGGCGTTTTGTAAAGAACTTAAAATTGATACCCTTTATTAATCATCTCAGTAATGGCAGAAAGTAATATTATCATATATCAAACAGAGGACGGTAAAACCAAGATTGAAACTCGACTGGAAGACGAACGGTATGGCTGACCATAGTATGCTCCCATCAGCAGGTCAATTATTTTTCAACGAACCGCTTAAAACAACGACCACTTTCCACCTGCAGCTGTTTTCTTTGCACCTGCAGGCCTTAGATTATAAGTGAATGTTGACAAAAAATACTGCGCCAGCACATCTCCCTTAGAAAAGAATGCTGTATTTTGATTAGGCGACATGTACACATTTTTCCCCCGGTTCAATATATCATTTGCACTTATCCTCAATACTGCTCTTTCATCTTTAAAGAAAGTAAAATTTACTGCTGCATTCCATAGATATATCTTTTTCAATGTCGGATCATCAAACATATTATTGGTAATTAAACGCAATCTTGTATCAAAAATTACATGTTTCATATAACGGACTATTACTTCTGTACCGATTGTTTGGCTAAATGTTTTGATATCTTCGAAACCAGCATTACTATTCTTTACAAACCGGTAACTAAAGGAGTATTCCTGGTTAAGTTCCAACTTATCATCCCAATTAAAACCAATGCCACTCCAGAAATTACAATTCAATCTGTTTTGTAGGCTTCGAACTCCATTATAATAAAAATAATTTCGAACATATTCGGTCCAGGTACCAAAATTCCAGGGAATCATAAAATTCTTCGAATTCCTTTTATTCTGGTACAAACCAAAATTAGTCGCAACACGTTTATACCCATTTGCATTTACGGGGTATATTGTTTGTATGCCACTCTGATCCAACGCAATGCTATCTACTATCACATTTTTCGATTGCGAAGCTTCAAACCATGACCATACACCCAAAGTACTTTTAGGGCTGTAAGTGTTCAATGTAATACGTGCCCTATCCTGCAACGCCGGTTGAAGATTAGGATTACCCAACCTTGTCATATAAGGGTTGCTATTGTTTAATACCGGTATCAGGTTGCTGTAATAAGGTAATACAACATCCCGGTTATACGAAAGCGATAATTTTTTATATACAAAATCAAACTGTGGAAGAACATTATGCTGCTCCTGCGTAATTGACTGATTTAATGAGTATATATTGTTATCAAATCTTTGCGATTGATAACGTATGCCTGGCCGGAAAGTAAAATCTTTATACCTGTATTCAATTCCTCCGGAAACGCTATACTTATTGCTTTTCCTGCTAAACCTGCTGCTCAGATCTTTGATAGGTTCACTTGTGTTATTTGCAAACGTGCCTACTTTGTCATCCATTTTTTCGTAATCGTAGCGTGCACCTAGCCTAAAGAAAAAGTTTTTGATCAGGGGTTCGCTGTAATTTCCGGCCACATTAGCCGTCCACGTTGGTACCCATTCATTACGCAATTGACGATAAACGGTATCTTTACCAATAGGTTGCTGGTATGAAATGCGAGCATTAGTATAGTCATCTCTGTCTCTTTCGCTCCATCCCATGTATTGAGTAATATTCAATCGTCGCCCTTTTTTACTTTTGGATAGTTTGGTGAACATTATATTATGACTATACATGTTGGTTTTCAGATCACCTATACTATTTACAATACCGTTGTTTAAGTTGCCAAGAAAATTATTGACGCCACTTCTTGCATCATTTTTTTCAGATTTGGTTCCGGATATTACATAGTTTAAGCCAATGATGAGGTTTATTGTAGAGTCGGGCTTTAAATTTGCTCCGGCCCCAAACACATGCGAATTACCGATCTCGGAATAGTACTGTTTTGATAAATTATTTATTACAGTATCTTCTTTATAGATCTCGGTTCTGTTCTCATTTTGCACATCCGTATGAACACGTCCATAAAAATATTGACCGTAGATAGATTGTTTATTGCTGGGCGAATGGTTGATGTTAATGCCCACGCCATCACTTTTTGTGATACCACCGTTCCGTGATTCTCCTCCAAAATTGATATCATTGATACTGAAGGAGGAACCGAAATTACTGGTATTGTTGTTATTGTTAGAGTTACCGCCCATCGTCTCGATTGAACGGCTGATACCCATTGTTTGCCGCATATCAGTTACGCTAAACCCGGGGCGGTTAAGGTTATTGGAATAGCCCATTACACTTACCTGCAGTGTATCCCTAAAAATATTTGCTATAGCTCCCATTTCATACCGGCCACCCTGCGGTCCGCCGCCGCCACCGGCATAGGCTTTACCGAACATGCTTTTCTTTATCCCCTTTTTTA
>CBIMFG010000679.1:0-3874 GCA_966243125.1 uncultured Niastella sp. | reverse complement strand
AATTGAAAAAATGGCAATATCATTAGCCGGCGTGCGATTGGCCGCATACAGGAATTTACCATCAGGCGAAATATGAATGTCTGCCGACCATTTTTTGTCCTTATAATTGGCCGGATAGGTAGAAATGCGTTGGATCAACGTCAATTTTCCATTGTTGTATTTATAGCCCGACACTTCGCCACCCATTTCCTCAATCAGGTAAGCCAGTTTCCCATTGGGATGAAACGTAAAATGGCGCGGACCGCTGCCGGCAGGCGTAGCTGCAAAGGGCACTTGTGCCGGTTCAGGTTTGCCGCTACCGGGGTTAAATGAATAGATCATCACTTTATCAATACCCAGGTCGGGCACAAAAATGTATTTATCATCGGGCGAAAAAACGGTGGAGTGCACATGCGGTTTTTCCTGCCGTTCTTTATTAACACTGCTGCCGGTGTGTTGAAGGGTGGTAGGAACACCCAGCGTACCATTGGCCATAATAGGCAATGTAGAAAAACTACCACCGGTATAATTGGCTACCGCCACCCATTTGCCGGTTTTATTTACGGCTACATAAGCAGGATGGTCGCCTCCACTGGTTTGTTTATCGATATATTTTAAAGAGCCGGTGGTTTTATCGAACGAGAAAACCGACACACTGCCTTTGTCGTTGGCATCTTCATTTACGGCGTACACAAATTTTTCATCAGGCGAAAGGTCGAGATAAGAAGGGTTGGAAGCAGTGGCTTTACTTACATAACTGGCCTCTCCTGTTTCCGTATTCATTTTATAAACATATATGCCTTCGCTGTTTCCTTTGGTATAGGTTCCTATTATCAAATAGTAATTCGTTTGGCAATTGGTAATAATGGGAATGGCAAGCATAAGTAGAACAGTCCATATGTGTTTCATACATGGAAGGTAAGTTGAAAAGTTGAGAAGTTAATGGGTGGATAAGTTAGGTCAACGTATTAAAAAAACGATTGGACCAGACCATAATCCCAGTATAAGCCAACCCAGCCCTAAGAGAAAAATATATACCATAGGTAATTACTTTACTACAACCAGAGTTTCAAAATAATGCTCAGCCCAATAATATCCTGCAGCAATAGTTATTAATATCAGGGCTACAGAGAATATAAGGGTTGCATCCCAAAATGATGAATAGTCAAATGATACGATTTTCCGGGGATTATATTTTTGATAAACAATTGTTGTTTTGTCTCCGATCTGCCATTTACAACGCGAACCGAGATCCCACGTAAAGGTAATCTCTTCATTGTTCAACGTATGGAATTTGAATGTTACAAATAATTGGTCAGGATCTTCATTGTTTATTGCTTTTACAAACCTGGTATCAATAACAGTTGCTTCTACCATAACGCCGTTTCGGATCTGCTTTATACGGGAAATTAAGAGGTAGAGGCCAAAAGCTACTAACATCCCGGCAATTATAAATAAGTTAAACATGGGGACTGGGTTGAAGGTTAGCTTGTTGGTTTTTTACTGTCCTGAAGAAATATTGGGCCCAATAATAACCGCCGGCAACAAACAGGCATACCAGTCCGCCGGTTATGAATAGAAGTGTTCCTGCAAAAGTTCTGAAAAAAGTTAGTATTACAATTTTATGGTATCGGTCTTTCTGATAAGCAATTTTTACCTTTTCCCCTATGTACCAGGTTTCCTTATCGCCCGAAAGGTCAGACCTGAAGAGCATAGATTCGTTTTTGTAGTTGGTAAATCTAAACACTGGTTCGTATGCTACTCCTCCATCATTATCAGGAACCTCCTTAAAACGCACTACTGTTCCTGTTGTAACAATGCTCTTTTTTATCAGAGAAACACGGTCATAACCCAATAGTAAACCAATAGCCAGTAAAGCCAAACCCGTTAAAAGGGTAATCGTATTTCCCATATTCAATCACAAAATATAAAAAGCCCCGGCGTTTCCTAAACACCGGGGCTTAATTATTTATTACTTGTTAACTTGTCAACCCGTTAACTTGTCAACCTGGCCAGTTCGTTGGTAACACGGCTAAAAGTCTCTTCCTCTGAAAGATTCTGTGGTACAAATTTCTCCCCAATCACCTTCTCATACAACTCAATATATCGCTTGGAAATGGTGTTTATCCATTCATCGCTCATTTCGGGAACGGTTTGCCCTTCCTTACCCATAAAATTGTTGGCAATAAGCCATTCGCGCACAAATTCTTTACTCAGCTGTTGCTGACGTTCGCCGGTTTTTTGTCTTTCTTCAAAGCCTTCTGCAAAGAAATAGCGGCTGCTGTCTGGCGTATGGATCTCATCCATCAGATAAATGGTATCGCCGATCTTGCCAAACTCATATTTTGTATCTACTAATATTAAACCTTGCTTGGCGGCAATTTCTTTACCACGGGCAAACAGCTTTAATGCGTATTCTTCCAGTACTACCCAGTCTTCGGCCGATGCCAGTCCGGTAGCAATGATCTGTTCTTTTGAAATATCTTCATCATGACCTGCTTCTGCTTTAGTGCTTGGCGTTATAATAGGGGTGGGGAAATAATCATTTTCCTTCATGCCTTCCGGTAAAGGAACGCCGCACAATTCGCGTTTTCCACTGGCATAAGTACGCCAGGCATGACCCGTTAAATTACCACGTACCACCATTTCAATTTTAAATGGCACACATTTTTTACCAATCGATACATTGGGTGCAGGTACAGATACTAACCAGTTGGCACAAATGTCGCTTGTAGCCTTCAGCATATATGCAGCAATCTGATTTAATACTTGTCCTTTATAAGGAATGGGGCGGGGTAATATCACATCGAATGCAGAGATACGGTCGCTGGCTATCATTACGAGCCACTGATCGTCAATGGTATACACATCTCTGACCTTGCCTTTATAAAATTTCGTCTGCTGCGGAAATTGTAATGATTTCATGGGCCGAAGATACCAGAGGTACAGAATATCATGAAAAAAAATAATTCCCGAAATATCAACAAAATCAACAAGATGTGATGAAATAAAAATTTTCTGTAAAAGTTACAAGTCGTATTTTGCCTTATAACCATCAAAAACTCCATGCTATGAGTAAATATTCTCGTTGCCTGGCAGCTTTATCCTTTCTCCTACTGATTACGATTGCTGCCAGCTCACAAACCACTATTTCTGGAACAGTACGAAATAGTATAAACAAAGAAATAATTCCTTTCGCTACGGTTTCCATCAAAGGCTCAAGTGCCGGAACCTTTACCAATGACAAAGGAAGTTTCAAGATTACCACCTCTCACGCGTTGCCTTTTACCCTGGTTGTTTCTTCTGTAGGTTTTGCCGCAAAAGAAGTAGCGGTATCCAGCGCCGGTCCTATTGATGTAGACCTGGAACCCGGTACCAGTTTAGGTGCCGAGGTTGTTGTTTCTGCCAGCCGCGTGGCTGAACGCATTCTGGAATCGCCTGTGTCAATTGAACGCATGAACGTAGGCGCCATTCGGGCGTCGGCTGCACCAAACTATTATGATGGCGTGGCTAATTTAAAAGGTGTCGATCTTACAACATCGAGTTTAACCTTCCGCACCATCAGCACCCGCGGTTTTAACGGCAGTGGTAACCTGCGGTTTAACCAGTTGGTAGATGGAATGGACAATCAGGCGCCCGGTTTAAATTTCAGCGTAGGTAACATCATTGGTCTTACCGAACTGGATGTTGACAACGTAGAATTGTTACAAGGCGCTTCTTCTGCTCTGTATGGTTCAGGGGGTATGAATGGAACGCTGTTAATGAACAGTAAAAGCCCGTGGAAATACCAGGGGTTAAGCTTTCAGGTTAAACAGGGATTTATGCATTTTAACGATCCTGCACAGGACAATGCTACCCCGTATTACGACTGGTCGCTTCGTTATGC
The DNA here is from genome assembly GCA_966243125.1 of uncultured Niastella sp. Taxonomy (GTDB): domain Bacteria; phylum Bacteroidota; class Bacteroidia; order Chitinophagales; family Chitinophagaceae; genus Niastella. Next base: position 9 of record CBIMFG010000679.1, on the reverse strand, counting down.
AAAAAAGGT
>CBIMFG010000678.1:0-3874 GCA_966243125.1 uncultured Niastella sp. | reverse complement strand
GATACCATTAATGCAAACAAAGAGTTCAATACCTCATTAACATATGGCAGCACCAACCGGGTAACCTGTTTACAAAAATTAAAAGATGGTGGCCTGCTAATGGGTTCCGATGGCCTGCTGGTAAAAAAAACCAGCAAGGGCAACATCTTCAACACCCGCATTTTTGCCGTAAAGTCAATTGAAGAATTACCAAACGGAATGGTGCTGGTAGGCACCGCCCGAAGGGCGCTGGTAATACACCCGAACGACCTCTCCATACAGGATACCATTTTTCCCAGCCGCACCACCTGTGTGTGTTTTTACAACAACAGCTATTACATAGGAACCGTAAACGGATTGTATGTGGTGAACACCAATAAACAGGTGCGTTACATGGGCGATGCCATTCCTTCGTTACGGCAACGCATCAGTTATTTTTATAAATCGCCCAATGGATTGTTGTATATCGCCACTTATGGCACCGGTATCATTTGCCTTAAAAACAATCAGGCAGTAAACCAAATTACCACACAGCAGGGGATGTCGAGTAATATTTGCAGAACCATTTTTGTAAATAATGATTTCCTGTGGGCCGGAACCGATAAAGGGCTTAATAAGATCAACATCAGTCAAACACCCTACGCCGTAACCACTTATAGCACCTCCGATGGGTTGCCCACAGATATTATTAATGCCGTATATGTTGATGGCAATATTATTTATGTGGGTTCACCCGCAGGCGTTACCTGGTTCGATGAAACAAAAACAGGCCATTACTCAAAATGTAATTTGCGCATCCTCGATATTGCGGTAGGTAACAAATCACAGCCATTGAAAAACAACTACCGGCTGGGTTATCAGGAAAACAGTTTGAAGATCTTTTATGCAGGTATCTCCTTTAAATCGGGTGGCAATGTATGGTATCGTTACCGGTTAAAGGGCCTTACCGATAACTGGGATTCTACCGCACAAAATGTATTGGAATATCCATCGTTGCCACCAGGCAATTACGAGTTTGAGCTTATTGCCATAAACAAAAAAGGCATGGTGAGCGATCCGGTAAAGATTTCTTTTGTTGTAGCGGCCCCTTTCTGGCAAACACTGCCCTTCCAGATCCTGTTCATTGCTGTTGTCATACTCATTACCTGGTTATTGGTGGCATGGCGGTTTAGGATGCAGCGCAAGAAAGAGCAGGAAAGAACATCTATTCAACAAAAGTTAAACGAACTGGAACAAATGGCCCTGCGTGCGCAAATGAACCCGCATTTTATTTTTAACTGCCTAAACAGTATACAAAATTTCATAATAACAAACGACCTCGAATCAACCAATATGTACCTGAGTGAGTTTGCCCACCTCATCAGGCAAACCCTCGACAATTCTGAAAAAAGCACCATCAGCATTACCAACGAAATAAAATACCTGAAGCGATATCTTGAAATGGAGATGATGCGCTTTGGCCATTCCTTTAACTATAATATTGAAGTTGATCCCCAGCTCGATGCCGATATGGAACATATTCCAACTATGATCCTGCAACCCTATATCGAAAACAGCATCAGGCATGGCATCAGGTATAAAGAAAACGGCGGAGGTTACATTCACATAAAATTTCTAAAAAGCAGGGAAGGATTTATATGCATTATTGAAGACAACGGCATCGGACGAAAAAAGGCCAGTGAATACAAATCACAAATGCATGTTGAATACCAATCAAAAGGGATGTCACTAACCGCCGAAAGAATAAATATTTTAAATCGCCAATTATCAGAACCCATAACGATTGATATAAATGACCTCACTGATGTACAGGATCAGGCCACAGGCACCAGAATCACCTTATGGTTCCCTTATACCCTTACATTTAAACCTGTGAAAAAATGATACGCACCGTTATAATCGACGACGAACCCAATAACATAGAAGCGCTCAGGCAGCTGTTGCAAATGTACTGTCCGCTTGTAGAACTAATAGGTGTGGCAGAGAACATCCGCACCGGGCAGGCCCTTATTATAAATACCCAACCCGACCTGGTATTTCTGGATATTGAAATGCCTTTTGGCAATGCGTTTGAGTTGTTGAACAGCCTGTCGCCGGTAAATTTTGAGATCATCTTTGTTACAGCCTTCGACAACTATGCCATCAATGCCATAAAATATTCTGCGCTTGATTATTTGTTAAAGCCGGTGAACATTAAAGAACTGCAGGCAGCCGTACAAAAAGCGGTTGAACGTATTAAAACAAAAAATATTACCAGCAAAATAGACACATTGATGTATAATTTGTCGGTAAACAAACCGGTTTTACAAAAAGTAGCCCTTCCTACCCTCGATGGGTTGGTTTTTGTAAACATCAATGAACTGGTTTGGCTGGAAGCAAGAGGCAGTTATACGTTTGTGTATATGCAGGACCAGCAAAAAATAATGGTTTCGCGTACGTTAAAGGAATTTGAAGACATTCTGCCTTTTGAAAACTTTTCGCGGGTGCATCAATCCTACATCATCAACCATTATTTTATAAAAAAATACAATAGGGGCCGGGGCGGCACCATTGAAATGGAGGATGGAACTACCATTGAAGTGTCTATGCGCAAAAAAGATGAGTTCCTGTCTAAATTTAAGTAGCTCTGTGAACTATAACCACAGGGTTAAAAGGTTGAAATGTTAACAAGTTAACAAGGCCATTACCAAGCACATACCTTGTCAACTTGTTAATCTGTTAACTTTTCAACTTTTTCTATTTAATCCCTTTTATCTTCTCCCAAAGTTCCGGTATCCGTTTCACCCAAACCAGTTCGCGCTTTTTATCGATCGCGTCTTCAGCAGGTGAACCAAAATAAACCTTTCCACCTTCCAGGGTACCACCAACACCGCTTTGTGCCAGTACAACCGTGTTGTCACCAATAGATAACGTTTTTGAAACACCCACCTGACCCCAAAGAATAACACCATTGCCAAGCGTTGTAGCGCCCGCTATGCCAACCTGCGCAGCCAGCAAACAGTTTGCACCCAGCACTGTATCGTGACCAATGTGAACCATATTATCGAGCTTACTGCCCCGGCCAATACGGGTATCGTGCGATACACCACGATCAATGGTGCAACCGGCACCGATCTCAACATCGCTTTCAATAACCACCCTCCCGCAACTTTCCATTTTCTTGTACCACACCTCGCGGTCCTTTTTGGTATTGTAGTAAAAAGCATTTGACCCAATCACGGTTCCTGCCTGTATGATCACATTGTCGCCTATAACGCAATATTCCATAATGGTAACATTGGGCCCAATAAAACAATCCTTACCAATGCTTACTTCATGTCCGATATAAACGTTAGGCGCTATATATGTGCCTTCGCCAATGGTTGCCGAATCGCTGATTGGCTTAACAGCGGGTGTAAAAGGTCGAAAGTGACGCACAATGGTTTGATAAGCTTCGAATGGATTATCAACTATCAGCAATGCTTTGCCTTCGGGACACTCAGTTTTTTGAATTATGATAATAAAAGTGGCTTCAGAACGCAGGCACTTGTTGTAATATTTAGGATGATCAACGAAAACCAGGTCGCCTGGTTCTACTTTATGGATCTCATTGATACCAGTAGCTATTCCTTCTGTATTGCCAGCAAGCTCAGCACCAATCAAATTGGCTATCCATTTAACCGAAACAGGAGCAGGAAATTTCATAACCGATTAATTTTCGCAAAAGTAACGCACGATCAGCACACCAATGGGGTATTATTCCTTTCAGTTTCATGTTTTATGATATATTAAACCCACCTTTTAACCATTTCAATAATCTTTTTGCCAAAAAAGAAATCACAGTTACCAGCTTCATCAATGGATTTTTTTACTGTAATGCATGTATAATCTGATGGTGAAGTAACATGCGATAAAC